>DAQQ01000273.1:30444-36052 GCA_002508465.1 Methanosarcina sp. UBA7
GTTATATGACTGATATCACTATGATTTAATATTCAATATGACGACTGATGGTGTTTTTGCGCAAGGAATGCAGGTTAGCTTCAGTTGCACTTGGATCTCCAATTGCATTGAAATTTCCAGTTGCACTTAGATCTCCTGTTGTACTGAAATTCAGAACAATAAGAACTTGAAAACTGCTTTACTTCAGAACAATAAGAACCTGAAAACTGCTTTGCTTCAGAACAATAAGAACTTGAAAACTGCTTTACTAACTTTTGAGAACAATATTAACCAGATAATGGAGACGACCTATATCTTTGATAGCACCGAAAATCAAGTAAAGACATTGAGTTCTTGAGTAAAACATCGATTATGAGTTACTCTTCGTTATTTTGTGTGGATGCCCTCACAATGTCCTCATAAAAACCAATGCGGTCTTGAACTGAAAATCATTTTATCCATAGGAAATGACGAAGAGCCGAGTTATTGAGTTAAGGCATCAGGTACTCAATTTAATGTGTATACTCTTTATTTTATTCTTTTCGTACTAAAGCAAGAAAAGTTGTTTTTCCTAATTGTACCAGATCAGGAAAATCACGTTTGTTCTCGTTGTCTTGTCAGTTTACAATATTAATAATTATTTTTATAAACGAATTTCTAAATTAACATACAATGCTGCTTTCCTAATTGTGCCAGATCAATTCTACACATCAATATTTTTATGTATTATTGGAGCTTATAATATTACAATAACGTTTACAATAACGTTTACAATAGTGTTTACAATAGTGTTTTACAATAGTGTTTACAATAACGTTTACTGCCAACAATATTCAAAATAACTACTTAGTTTAGTATATAATCTCCATACTATATAATGTGTCAGCGGAATGAGGTCTATAGTAAGGCTTGAAACCTGCTTTAATGTGTCTTAAAAAATACCTTAAACAAGTACACCTGATAAAGTCAGTTTATATATATTAATTAACATATGATTATAGTGATTACTTATCCAGTCCTGATAATAATCAATAAACAATCTCCCCTGTCTGGAAGCCTCTGCGGATGAAATAAAAGATTTTTCACGGAATGTAGTAAAAGTGGAATAAACTATATTTTCACGGTTTAAAGGCATATCGTTGAAATCTCCGATAGTGAGAACGCTCTGTAAAGCCGGCTTCCCTCAATACCTGTTTACTAATGTCTATTAAACGCCGGCTGGCGTAATTAAACTAAAACCTATAGAGTCTGGTTGTCAAAAATGGTTGTTGATACTGAAATATGTGGTATTAAAATAGGAGATCGATACCCTGCACACGTTATGGGTATTATTAACTTTAGTCCTGAGTCCTTTTACGGAAATTCGGTCATAAGCCCGGACTCTGCGCTTGAGACTGCCCTGAAAATGGTTGAGGAAGGAGCAACATTCCTTGATCTTGGAGCTCGTTCAACCTGGATACATGCCGAACCTATTAGCAGGAAACAGGAACTTGAACGTATTTTACCAGTGCTTGAAGCACTGGAAGGCAATGTGGATGCTGTGATTTCCGTGGATACAATGTTTTCTGAAATCGCAGAAGAAGTTCTCAAAAGAGGAGCTGACATTATAAATGATGTTTCCGGTTTTACAGCAGATCCCAGAATGATTGAAGTAGTGGCGGATTACGGATGTCCTGCTGTTGTTATGGCCTCAAATAAATTACCGGGTGACCCCCTTGGAATGGATGCAATTATCGAATCCCTCGAATCCATAATACAGGCTGCTGAGGCAGGCGGCATAAGTCCGGAAAAGCTCATACTTGACCCTGCATCCGGCAGGTGGATCGAAGAAAAACTTTCTATATATGACTTTGAGACTCTTGATGATTTTGAACGCCTGAAAATTTTTGAAAAACCTTTGTTAGCAGCTCTTTCAAGAAAATCTTTCATAGGAGATGTACTTGGAAAATCTGCAACTCAAAGGCTCTATGGTAGTCTGGCTGCAGCAGCTATTGCAGTTTACAAAGGTGCTCATATCGTCCGTACACATGATGTACCTGAGACCGCTGACGTTGTAAAGCTTTCAGGAGCTATCAGAAGTAGGCCAAGTGTAGTAAAAGAGGGTAGGTATGAGGTCTCTGTGGTTGAGGTAAAGACACCACAGGATGCAGCCATTGCAATGCGGAAACTTGGGGTTACTACGACAGGCTCAAAGGTAATGCAGAATAAAAGCATCCATCTTATGCTGAAAATTCGTAATCTTACAACCACAGAGGCTTTGATAATAAAACAGGAGATACTTGCTCGGGGAGGGGATGCAGCCCTGACAAGGAACGCAGTTTCCCACGAAACGGAGATGACTGATGTGCTTATAATGGGTACTCTACTTCAGTTTGAACGTCTTGCCAGGAAGCTTGAAGGACAGGCGCGCTCCCTTCCACTTATTGCCGAAATGATCCGAGAATGCATTGCAAATCGGAACGATCTGGAATATCGATACTTGAGGTAGTTATGATTATAACTTCAGCAAAACCCCTTGAAGAAATCCTGGCCTTATTGAAGGACGAAGATGATATATTTATTATCGGATGCAATGTCTGCGCTGCAAAATTGAAGACCGGTGGAGAACCCGAAGTCCTTGAGATGATCCGACAACTTGAGAAAAGCGGAAAGCATATAGTAGGCTGGGCTCTTCCCACAGCAGCCTGTAGTGTCCGGTCTTTTGACTCCCTTGTCCAGAAAAACGAAAAAATAAAAGAGGCACGCTGTATTCTGGTTATGGGCTGCGGTAGTGGAGTTTCAACGGTTTCCAGTGTAACAGAGGTACCGGTATTCGGCTCAAACGACACGCTTTCTCTGGGAGGTTCAAGCGAGGGTAAGCTGCTTTCAGGACAGTGCATAATGTGTGGAAAATGCACAATTGGTGAATTCGGAGGAATCTGTCCTAAATCACGGTGCCCAAAAGGACTCCTAAACGGGCCCTGTGGAGGAGCTGTTGACGGGATGTGTGAAGTCAACAGAGAAAACGATTGTGTATGGACTTTGATTTATAATCGGTTGAAAAAAATAAAGAGACTCGATCTCCTTTATACAATTCACGCCCCTCAGGAGCATATAGTTGATTAAATTCATTTACAGTTTTTATTTAATTTTTTACTCTACTTTTTCCAGTGTGTTAAATACATGTCTTTTACGCATCAGTGTTAAACGTATGTTTTACACATCAGTGTAAATCTGCTGTAACCTCTCTCTTATCTGCAAAAAGGGATGAGGTATTATAGTATTAGGTTTTTGGAAATAGTATTAACCGACTGATAGTGCACGATTCAGGAGCATGGTTTTAAATAATTTCATTCCTAATATTCTTACTCAATGCTCTTTAATTTTCGTGAAAAACTGAATTCCAGCAAATTTCTGGTTACTGCTGAAGTCTCCCCTCCTAAGGGCACAAGATTCTCAGTTCCCCTTGAAGATGCTCGTCAACTCAAAGGAATTGCAGATGCTATAAACGTTACGGACAATCAGTGCTCAATAATGCACATGAGTTCTCTGGCTTTTAGCAAGCTTCTGCTTGATGAGGGACACGAGCCTATTATGCAGCTCACCTGTCGGGACAGGAACAGGATAGGACTTCAGTCCGATCTTCTTGGAGCGTATGCTCTGGGTATCCGGAACATCTGTGTGATGACAGGAGATTTTCCTTCGTGTGGAGATCATCCAGGTTCAAAGCCCGTATATGACCTCGATTCCGTACATCTCCTGCAACTTGTCCGGAAGCTTGACTCGGGCATTAATTTTACAGGAAACAGGCTGGATGGGGGGACTTCTTTCTGTGCAGGTGCAGTTTCTGGCATAGATCCTGACAAACCTCTGCAACTCATAAAGCTTGAGAAAAAAGTAAGGTCCGGAGCTGATTTTATTCAAACTCAAGCGGTTTATGATGTAGGCATGTTTGAGGAGTTTATGGAGGCTATAAGCTACCTTGAAGTGCCTGTAATTGCAGGTCTGATTCCTCTGAAATCTCCGGGTATGGCCGAATTCATGAACAGAAACATTTCAGGAGTTAACGTGCCTGAAGAAATCATGTTTCGCATAAAAGACTCCCCTGATCCTGTTGAAGAAGGTCTTTTAATAGCTTCAGAGACTATAAAAGAGCTTATGAAACTCTCAAGAGGGGTTCATATTATGCCCGTAGGCTCTCACAACAATACCTCAAGACTGCTTTCTATGGCTGGACTATCCGGAAAATAATTTTCGTAGAAGTTTAAATCAATCTCTGCTCCGGAAGACTATTTTTTCTCTTTTTCAGCGGTAAAATCTTTTACTTCCTGTATACTCTGCCTGAGACCTTTATTCTCATGGCATTTTATCGGAGCCTTTGGATACATTTATCAATATCTTCTTGTATTTTACGGTTTGATTTCGTACCTATTTTTGATTAGGCAAAGTAATTAATCATTAGCTTCTAAGGCAGCAGAGAATATGAGTTCAGAAAATACTTCCATCCAGATGTTTGGAATTAAGACCCCTATTATCAGGGAAGGGGATGATATTGTACAGATTCTATGTGAGGCTCTGGAGGAAGCAGGGCTTGTCCCTATTGACGGGGATATTTTCGTACTTGCAGAATCTGCAATTGGCACGTCGGAAAGAAGAGTCGTCAAGCTTGCAAGCGTAACTCCAGGCGAAAGGGCAAAGGTGCTTGGGGAAAAGTACGGGATTGACCCCAGGGAAATGGAACTCGTGCTTCAGGAATGCGATGAGATTTTTGGAGGTGTTCCCGGAGCTGCTCTTACAATCACAAAAGGTGTTCTGGCTCCAAATGCAGGAATCGACGCTTCAAATGCCCCTGAAGGTTATGTAATCCTGCTCCCTGAAGACCCCCGAAAAAGCTCCGAGATTATTAGATCCCGGCTTGAGCAGCGTTACTCATGCAGGCTAGGGGTAATTATAGGAGATAGCAGGACTCAGCCTCTCAGGCTTGGTTGTTCGGGAATTGCTCTTGGAGTTTCAGGTTTTGTACCTGTAGAGGATGCAAGGGGAACTAATGATATCTATGGAAAACCTCTACGTATTACATACAAGGCTGTAGCAGACAATCTTGTCTCGGCTGCCGAACTCCTTATGGGAGAAGCAGGGGAAAGGGTACCGTGTGTACTTATCCGTGGTGCTCCTGTATGCATGATAAATGAGCCCCATGATATGCCAACGATCCCAATGGAAGGCTGTATGTATTTCGGCAATATAATAAAAGGTCGGCCTGAGGATAAAAACTGCAAGAAAAACATATGACTCTTTAACAGGTTCCTGATAAAAACAATGTTTTAAATATTCTTCAACAAACTGAACATTTTTTTAAATTAACAAATTTTCTGGCAAGAATTATAATACTAATAAATTTTATAAGCAGAGTCTCAGATCCGGATCTCACTCTTTTAGGAACTCTTATTGGAGAGTCTACAATAACTTTCCAATTTTCCAATCTCTTAAAAAAGAGATTTTAACCTTAATTTGATATTAATATAAAAATAAGTACTCTTATTTTCGTTAATGGTTTGATGAATCTAAAAACAAAAATAAGAGCATCCCCTACTATTCCCAGCAAGAATATATGTGTTCCTATTGGATCTATGCTTGCTGTTCAATACTT
>DAQQ01000044.1:0-13362 GCA_002508465.1 Methanosarcina sp. UBA7
GTCTTTAAGCAGTCTTTAAGCAGATAACCGTTAAATTTTGCAACACTCCTTACTATCCTTCTCTGAGAAACTCCGTGTTTACTCAAACATATCCTTTTTGCATTCCCAAAATTTTCAGTTTTTTGCCTCCATTGAAAACTTCCAGCAGCCATTTCCCTGAGTTTCAGTTGAGACGATTACTGTGAAGTGAAAAATAAACAGGGGATAAATTTTCTTTTCTTATTTTTATAAAATTTATCTCTATTTAATGTTATTAAAAAATCGTTTTATTCCAAATAGTGTTACAAAATAGAAAATTATTAATCATAAGATAATTAAGTACCTGTTAATGTCTTATTCAGAAATCCAGATAAAAGAGATGGTAGCCCATAAATGGGATCTTGCATCCGAGACTTTTGATACTCACGCAGGGCATGGGATCCAGAGTCAAAAAGAAAGAGATGCCTGGAAGCGTGCTTTCTTGAAGGTTTTTTCGGAAAAAAGCTTGAAAATTCTTGATGTTGGCTGCGGGACAGGAGAGTTAAGTTTACTGTTTGCTGAAATGGGGCATGAGGTCGCAGGAATTGATATTTCCGGACAAATGCTGAAAATTGCAAAAGCAAAAGCTGAAGCCTGCGGAGCTGACATAGCCTTTAGGGAAGGGGATGCAGAAAACCCTCCTTTTGATACATCTTCTTTTGACATTGTGTTCAGCCGTCATCTTCTCTGGACACTCCCGACTCCAAAAGCAGCTGTGGAGAACTGGAAACGAGTTCTGCGGAAGAATGGGAAAGTTGTGATTATCGACGGAGTGTGGGACAGCGGGACACTGGAGGCCAGAGTTAGAAGAAACGCAGGTGTTCTTTTGACACTGCTCCTTGAAAGAAAAGACCCCCGAAAAGGGCACTCTGGCTATTCTGATGAACTCAAAGCCCAGCTCCCGCATTCCGGAGGAGCTCCGCTTGAAAAAGTAAAGGAGTACCTTTTGAATTCAGGCTTTGAAAATCTCCAGGTTTTTGACCTGAAAGAAGTAAGAGATGCCCAGAAAGAGAAGATGCCGCTAGGTGAACGGATTGTACGCAGTTACCAGTACTATCTCATTTGCGGCCGAAAATAAAATCCATTAAAAGCAGATGGAGATTCCGAAATGAAATGTAAAAACTCCCCCTTGATTATATTGTTAATTATCATACTTACCTGTGCTGTCCTGACGACTTCGGGATGCAGCAGTAAAGACGAAAATGGAACCGGAGATGTAGTTTCCGGGATGGAAGTTACCTCCGGTTTGGATAACGCCTCCCAGCCGGAAAGAGGCTCTGAAAATAATACACTCGTGCTTGGTGAAATGTGGGACATCGAATCGATTGATCCTATTAATGGGGATGGTACCCTTATCTGCGAGAAAGCCGCAATAACCGAAACTCTCGTTGGTGCCAATGAAGATTTCTCGCTTAAGCCCGAGCTTGCAACTTCCTGGGAACAGCTTGATGAAAATACCTGGGAGTTTAAGCTAAGAAATAATGTTACCTTCCATGACGGAAGCAAAATGACTGCAAAAGAAGTAAAGTTCACTCTGGAAAAAGTCATCTCAGAAAACTCGAAAGTTGCTTCCATGCTCAAAATAGACTCTATAGAAGTAGTTGACGACTATACTCTTAAAATCAAAACCAAAGAAATTAACCCTATTCTTCCTGGAGTTCTCCATTATCCTGATACTGCTATAATAAGTCCTTCCTCTTATAATGAAAAAGGAGAGCTCGTTAAACCTGTTGGAACGGGACCGTATAAATTCGACTCCTTTGATGAACAGACCAGAATTCTGACAGTTGTAAAGAACGAAAACTGGTGGGGAGGAAAAGTAGGGCTTGATAAACTGATCCTTAAGGGGATACCTGACCCGAACACAAGAGCAATGGCAATTGAAAATGGAGAGGTTGACTTTACTGTCGATGTACCTTACAGTGAAACTGACAGGGTTGACGCCATAGACGGCATTAATGTAGAGAAATACAAAACGCCAAGAGTATACAAACTTGACCTGAATCTGAAGCATGAACCCCTTGAAGATGTAAAAGTAAGGCAGGCTATTTCCTATGCCATTAACAGGTCTGATATCGCAGAAAATGTGCTATATAATGTAGGAGAAGCTGCTGCGGGTCCTTTCCTGCCAACTATGGTCTGGGCAAATAAGAGCCTGAAACCTTATAGTCAGGACCTTAAGAAAGCTGATGAGCTCCTTACGGCTGCTGGTTGGGTGGACACTGATGGGGACGGGATAAGGGATAAGAATGGAAAACCCCTCAAGCTCAACCTGATGACTTATGCTGCAAGACCCGGATTACCTCCAATGGCTGAAGCTATGGCTGCCCAGTTAAGGGAGGCAGGCATAGGCATAGAGACAGAAGTTATGGAAATGGGGTCAATAGATGACAGAAGGGAGAAAGGCAACTGGGACCTCTATCTCGCCGCTTACAATATTGCAATGGTTCCCGATCCGGAATATATTCTCACGAACTGGTACATGACAAACGGAACTGACAATACGCCAGGATATTCCAATCCGAAAGTAGACTCCCTGATAACTGAAGCCAGAAAAATCACGGATCCGAATGAACGCTATAAAAAGTTCAATGAGGTAGAAGCTATCGTTTATGATGAACAGCCCATGATCATAGTGGCTTACTACGGTTGTGCAATCGTAAAGAAAGATTATGTAAAAGGGTATGTTTTCGACCCGACAGCCCACGACTACCGCATAAATGCGGGCATGTATTTGGAAAATAAAAGCTGAAGGGATTTTCAGGGGAGGGTCTGGATTTTTCAGACTCTAACCCCGGGACCCATATTTACTCAGAGTAGTACGGATAGATAGGCTTGCTTTCTGTCCGGGTTGAGGAAAAAACATGAAATATTTCATAAAAAGGGTAGGTTTCATGGCACTTACGATTTTTGCAGTTTGTGCTTTGACCTTTTTCCTTATGAACGTAATTCCTGGAGGCACGGCTAAATTAGTCCTCAAGCACACATTCGTGGGCCTGGAAGAAAGCGTAACAGACGAACAGCTTAACCAGATTTCAGATAAATATGACCTGGATGACCCTCTTTACCTGCAGTTTTTCAGGTGGATTAAAGAAGCAGTATTAAGAGGGGACATAGGAACCTCCTATGTTTTCAAAAAGCCAGTTCTTTACCTTCTGGCTTTACGCCTTCCAGCAACTATTCAGCTCGCAGTGATGAGTATGCTAATTGCAATACTTGCAGGAGTAAGTCTGGGAATTTACTCAGCTATAAGGGAAAACAAGATTTCGGATCATATTCTCAGGATTGTGACTCTATTTGGAGTTTCAATGCCTGGTTTCTGGGTAGCCCTGCTTCTTATTTTGATATTTTCCCTGAGGCTGAAACTTGTGCCTGTGACTGGTTACGGGAGCCTGGAAAATCTGCTTTTGCCCGCTGCAGCACTTTCTCTTCATTCCGTTGCTGCAGTTATGAGAGTTACAAGGACAAGCATGCTTGAGACCCTGGGACAGGAATATATCAGGTTTGCAAAAGCCAAAGGGCTTCCTTTATGGAAAATCGTAAGTCGGCATGCCCTTAAAAATGCAATGCTACCTGTTATCACGGTTATTGGTTTTCAGATGGGAAGCTTGCTTGGAGGTGCTGTTGTGATTGAAAAGATCTTTGCCTGGCCAGGGATAGGAAGCCTGCTTGTGGATTCGATTTCTGCCAGGGATTTGCCTGTGGTCCAGGGCTGTGTGCTTGCGATCGTTATGATGTTCCTCTTTGTGCATTTCCTTGTGGATATGCTCTATACGCATCTGGACCCACGGATAAGGTACGGCTGATATTTATGGACAATGTATTTACTAATAGGTTAAGAAAAAAGAAATTCTCGCTTCCTGAAGCTTACGGAAGTCAATTTGTAAAAAGAGTTTTTCAAAGAAAAGATATGCTTTTTGCACTGGCAGCTCTTTTGCTTTTTGCCGGACTTTCCATTTTTGCCCCTCTACTTTCTCCTTATGACCCCAATGCAATTGACCTGAAAAACAAGAACCTGAACCCTTCAGAGGAGCACATCCTGGGTACTGATTATCTTGGAAGAGATCTCCTGAGTCGAATCCTTATAGGGGCCCGGACTTCTCTTTCAATTGCTTCAGGAGTAGTGCTGATTTCCCTGTTTCTGGGAACTGCCACAGGTTGTGCAGCAGGCTATTACGGAGGCTTTGTGGATGAAAGCATCTCCAGGGTTACAGATATCTTCCTTTCTTTTCCCAGTGTCATCTTTGCCCTCACTATTATGGGGGCACTCGGGGCTGGGGTTTTCAACCTGATGCTTGCTCTCTCCATAGTCCACTGGGCAAAGTATGCCAGGATGATGAGAGGTCAGGTACTTTCTATCAAAAAACAGGAATTTGTCCTTTCCGCCATAACAGGTGGTGCCGGAGATTTCTACATAATCCGCAAACATATTGTGCCCAATGCCATAGCTACTCTCTTCGTGCTTGCCACAATTGACTTCGGGCATGTAATTCTTTCTATTGCTACACTGAGTTTTCTCGGAATAGGGCTGCCTGCCGATGTGCCTGAATGGGGAGCAATGCTTTCCGCAGGAAAGGAATTCATGAGGACAGCCCCTTACCAGATGATCTTTCCAGGGCTTGCAATAACTTTCATTGTGATCATCTTCAGCATCCTTGGGGATGGAATGAGGGATATCCTTGACCCAAACCACGAAGGGAGTGAAATCGATTGAGCTTGCTTGAAATAAAAGATCTTTCGGTTGAGTTTCCTGCAGGAGAGAACACTGTAAAAGCAGTTTCTCACGTCTTCTTTAAGGTAAGGGAAGGAGAAACTCTCGGGATAATTGGGGAAAGCGGCTCAGGAAAATCCGTTATTGGCCTTGCCTTGCTAAGGCTTCTTCCGACAAACGCAAATGTTTCAGGAGCGGTATTTTTTCAAGGACATGATCTTTTTTCTCTTAGACCCTCAGAACTCAGGAAAATTAGGGGAAAACGTATTTCTCTTATGCCCCAGAACCCTGCTGGGGCCCTGAATCCTGTCCTGAAAAACAGGCTTCAGATAGAGGAAGTTTTCGAAGAAAGAGGTATTGACAAAAAAGAGGGAATGAAAAAATCTCTGAGGCTTATGAAAAAACTCCTTTTAAGAGATCCTGAAAAACTCTGCAATCTCTATCCCCCCCAGTTATCTGGAGGCATGAGGCAGCGGTTGATAGCTTGTATGTCTCTTTCTTTTGAACCCGAACTTGTGATTGCGGATGAACCTACAAAAGGGCTGGATCCCGAGGCAAAGGAAGGAGCAGTGGAACTTTTCACTAAAATTAAAAATGATTATGGGAAGACAATGCTCCTGATCACCCATGACCTCGATCTGGCTCTTGAGGTCTGCGACCGGATAGCTGTGATGTATGCAGGAGAGATTGTAGAACTGGATAAGGCTTCAAAGGTTTTGAACGCACCTTCTCATCCCTATACAAAAGGGCTTGTCCGGGCTCAGCCCAGAAACGGACTTGTTCCCCTTAGCGGGCAGAGCCCTAGCAGGATAAGCCTTCCTGAGGGCTGCTTTTTCCATGAGAGGTGCAGATACTCGAATATTGAGTGTTTCAGAAAACACCCTGAAATGAAAAACAATAACGGAGGCTGGATCAGGTGTCACTTCCAATCCTTGCAGTAAACGAACTGGCAATGAGTTTCGGGACTTTGGAGGTGTTCAGGAATGTCAGTTTTTCAGTAGATCGCGGAGAAACCCTGGGACTTTTCGGAAAAAGCGGATCCGGAAAAACTACGATTGGCAAATGTATTGTAGGGCTTGAAAGGCCTACTGGAGGTGAAATATTGGTTCAGGGAGTGAATATACTGAACATGGGAAAAAAGGAGTTCAGGAAACTACGCCCTAAAATACAGATTATTTTCCAGCATCCTGAGACTTCCCTTGATCCCCGTATGAAAGCTTTTGAAAACCTTATAGAGCCTCTGAAACTCCATTCCGGGCTAAAGCAAGATGCTCTCTTTAAACGGGGAGAGGAACTGGCAGAGCTTACAGGTTTGCGCCCTGAACACCTTGCTCGTTATCCTATTCAGCTCAGCGGAGGAGAGATACAGAGGATAGTACTCGCAAGGATCATGGCTGTATCTCCCGATTTTATAGTTGCTGACGAGCCCACATCCATGCTTGACGTTTCAGTACAGGCCCAGATACTGCGCCTTATGCAGAAACTTCAGAGGGAAACAGGTGTTTCCTACCTGCTGATCTCGCATGATCTTGAGGTGTTAAGGAAGGTCTGCCACAGGATTGCTTATCTCGATAACGGGACCATTACTTCAATTGAAAATATAAAGAGAGATGTTAAAAGATGACAGTTCAGGAAAACCAGATCAAACAGAATATTGCCCGAATATGGGACGTTTCATCCGAGACATATGACAGCCATGAAGGGCATGGGATCAAGAGTGAAGCTGAAAGAGAAGCCTGGAAAAATGTGTTTAAAAACCTGCTTCCTCCAGGAAGGCTGAAGGTGCTTGATGTAGGCTGCGGGACATGCGAAATCGGGCTACTGTTTGCTGAAATGGGGCACCACGTTACAGGCCTTGACCTTTCGGAAAAAATGCTCTCTAAAGCCAGGGAAAAAGCCTCTAAAAAGAAGTTCAACAGTGTTTTCAAAAAAGGGGATGCTGAGGCTCCTCCTTTTAAAGCGGGATCGTTTGATATTGTTGTCAATCGCCACCTCCTCTGGACCCTTCCACACCCTGATACTGCGGTCCAGAACTGGAAAAAAGTACTCGTAGACGGGGGAAAACTTATTGTTATTGACGGAGTCTGGAACGACGGTTCAATCGAAACAAATGCAAGGCGACTTGTAAGCGATTTCTGTACTTTGCTTGTTGAAAGAAGGAATCCCAGAAAAGGACATTATTCTAAAGAACTTGACAGTGAACTTCCAAACAGGCATGGAGTCCCTCCTGAAAAAATGCTTGAATATTCCAGGGCTGCTGGACTCAAAAATATAAAAGATATCGACCTGAAAGATATCATGAACCTTCAGAAAGAGAATATGCCATTCCGTAAACGGATAGCCTTTAATTACAACTATCATTTAATCTATGGGGAAAAGTAAACCTGAAGGAATAGCCTTTAATTACAACTATCGTTTAATCTATGAGGAAAAATAAACCTGAAGGAAATATGGAAATAAAATGAAAACGGGATTAATGGGCAGGAGTCAATATTTATAGGCTCTTTAAAGTGAGAAACAAAGAGACCCGTATCGGAGGGAAAAGATGGGCGTAAAGGAAGAAGTTTACGAACAAATCCTTGAAATTCTTAAAGATGCAAAATTTCCCATAAACACGATGGATGAGTTGATTGCTGCCTTGCCCGAAGGGCTTGACACCACATGCATGATAGGTGATGTTGAAGTTACTGCAAGAGAAGCAGAAGGCTTGATTACTGAAAAGGATTTTCCGCTGAAAGATGCAAAACATGTGGCAGGTCTAATGGTTGAAAGAGCCGGATTGTAACTTGATTTTGTCATATCCGAATAAGCAAAAAGAGATAATGAAAACAAACTCTATATAAAAAAGCTCATGTCTCCCAAATCCAAAACGAATGGTGGAGACCAGAAATACAACTCTAATAATATATGCGTAACAGGAGAAAGGGTGGGAAGCCATAAATATATTTATAATAAATAAGCTTATATTTATACAGGAATATACGCACTTGAACTGAGAAATCAATATCATAAAAAATTAAAATGTATGAATAGTAATATTCATACAGATAAATTAACACTTTAATTTGCCTTTCAAGTGCGTAAATCCTATAAGGAAATTACCTGGCAGTGTTGCAAGTTTGTTGTAAAATCAAGTTAAGTTTTGTACGTTACGGATGAGATTGATCTGCACATCGAATCTTCTATCCAACAACGTCTAGAAACTTATGATTTTACAGAAAATTGACACACTGTCTTTTACAACCACTTTTTGTAATCACCTTTTGTAGCCACCTTTTATTTTATAGCCTGTTCTTACTGCTTTTATTTTTTATATTTTTGTTCCAGAACCTGATAGTTCTTTAAACAGTTGTTGTGTTTAGTTTCCCATGCTTTATATTTACTTAGGCATTTGGTATATTTTGTTAAGAAATTGTTATAGTCCTTGGACCAGTTATGATACTCTTTGTCAGTTTTATTTTTCGTGTTCAATTTCTTCTTCTGTGTTTCTAACTTCTGTTTTTCTTTTTCATACTGAGCTTTCTCTTTTAATATTACTATTTTTTCTTTTTCCAATTTAGCTTTCTCTGTATCTAACTTTGCCTTCTCTGTTTTATATGTATCATTTGACCCTGCGCTTACTGATGCAGCGGTCAGTGATATTACAAAAAAGACCAGTGTAAACATACACATGAGCTTTTTTATTCCGTCAAATGCTTGTTTTTTCATAGTACTAACCCTATTTTTGTTTTTAAGTCAATACATTTACTGTATTTTGATGTACTTTTACTGTGTCTTGATGTGTTTTTGTTTTTTACCATATTTTGATACATTTTTGTTTTTATTTACAAGAAACTCATGCATGTGAAGTTCAGAATCAAGTGCGAATAAATCTGTCAGATATACTTTAATAAAATGACAGAAGATTCCTGCTACTGTTTTTCAGTTCAACAGCATAAGTCCCATTGTTTGAGTTCTATTGTTCTAATGTCTTCGAATTGTCTTACCAACCGTCAACGGTTGACATGCCTTGAATTAGCCGGAAAAAATATATAAATACTTATGTAGTTAAAGAGATTATAAAATTTATATTTATAAAAGAAGCTTTATAGGGCATCTAATTTGAAATATAACCTTTAATTCAGAGGTTGATCCATACTTGAACCCTTAAGGTCCATATAAGTTAAAAAACAGAACGTTTTTCTAGAACAGGCAGATTTCAACTACCAGTATCATTTAATCTACGAAACAAGGTTATTTGACATGAAAGTATGGAACAAAACTGGCTCTTAATGTTCCTTTTGATTTTCTGCTCCTGATCATATTTATGCCTTTGATGGCAATTTACTGATTAGTTTAGCGATGATTTGAAAAACCAAAATTAGGACAACATTACTACCAAAAGTAATGACGAGATCAATAGTCAAAAAGGATGGATGAAAAGTACTTTCATTTCCTTGTGCCTGTTATTCGGAGAATCTCATGTGCGTTAGTAAAGGAAACAGCTTCAAATTAAAAAGAAGTCTCCTATAAGAGGGGACTCCTCTCTTTCAGTTTTAACCTTCATAATGTTTTACAAAAGCCTTTTGTTCAGCAATAACATTGCTGCTTTTAGTATCAATAACCTTAAGGATAACTTCAGAACCTACCTTGAATCCGTAATTATCGGAAGTGTCACTGTCCCCATCCACACTAACTTTTACGCTGGATTTAGTAGTCCCTATTGCACTATCCTGCCCACAGAGAATAAGTCTTTCTCCGACATTCCATAAGCTGTCTTCAAGAGTGGCTTTGTTATTAACGCTATAACATGTAGAACTTTTTCCCTGGGGGCTTAAATCCAGGTAAAGAAGAGAAATATTTCCTGTAAGAAAACCCTTTGTACCCGGTTCAATAGCAGGCCTGTAAGACTTTCCATATCCAAAAATCTTTATAGACATAGCATCAAGAGGAAGAGGTCTGCCTCCTTTGTGTATAAGTACAATCTTATTATTCTCAAAAGATGCATTTTGACCTGTCACTGCATTAGGAAGTCCGCCTTCGCATGATTCAAGTGAAATCTTTGCCATTAGAGGTTGGGTGCTTTCCCCAGCAGTATTATAGAATGTTACGGCAACCGTACTTGCAAGTATAACCAGGATACTCAACATAAGAAGAGAACCTGTAATAGGGGCTACGGCTTCAGATGTTGATTTAAACGAAAAGTAATATTCAGTTCGTACTTTTCCCCAGACTTTCATCAATAAGAAAATACGACAAACTGTCATAAATAATTTCTTAACTTTAAAAAGATATGTAACCTATAGCCAAATCTGGAGGGAAAATATCCTCCAGATCATTTCCTTTTTCGCTGTTTTCTCTCATATTCTTTTTCCAGATCGAGAATTCCTCTAACAGCTTCAAGTTCTTTTTTACTTTTTACATAATGTAAAAGTACAAGGCCAACTCCACAGAGCAGGGCTATAATTGCGGCTGAGAACAGCAGGGGAGCTGATTGGATATAGTATTTTACCTGAATAGTTTCTTCCCGGTCTCCCATCTTAGAGGAGATCCATAGGAGGGTTTGCCTTCCTTTTTCATCATAAGTTACACTTGAAGGCTCAGGCCTTGCTATCCCAAATACCCTGTTGCCGGTAACATATCCTTCCGGAAGTACTACGCGAATAAATTCGGAATCGTGTTTAACAAATGTAAAGCTCTGATCTCCCGAATTCCTGAGAGTATACGCAACAAAACCTGTAACAGGTTCCTTGAACTCCAGGTTTATAACTTTCATACCCTGGATAATTTCCTGAGTCAGGGTATAGTTAATAGCCGAAGTTTCATTTCTGCTAGAAAGTTCTTTAAACGTTTGCGGGTTAGGTACAGTCTCGTTTGTCGGGCTCACAAGCTGTACGAAATTTTGAATAGGACTTTCCTCTGCTCCGCCATCCAGGATGTCGGGAGGATAGATCTCAAGCTTGCTGGTATTTACTACCATATTGACAACCTGTACTTTTGT
The DNA here is from genome assembly GCA_002508465.1 of Methanosarcina sp. UBA7. Classification (GTDB taxonomy): domain Archaea; phylum Halobacteriota; class Methanosarcinia; order Methanosarcinales; family Methanosarcinaceae; genus Methanosarcina. The sequence goes on from DAQQ01000044.1 coordinate 10,710, forward strand.
ATCGTTTTCCATCATGTAGTAGGTAGTGGTATTTGCAAGCGTTTGATTGCCCGATTCGTTCTGAAAAATCTCAAACTCATAGTTAGAAATATTGCCAGGCTTATCTATGACAATTTCCTTTTTTTGCTCCATACAGCCCGATACTAAGACCACAAGCAGGGCAAGAAGCATAAACACGATTTTCGTTCTCATTTTCACAGACAAATTCTCCCTAAACTTCAAGTGATCTCTTTTCAGCCTGCTGCAGTTTCCTTCATTTTCGAGGTAAAACCTATACAGGGTCTGGAACAGGTTAACATTACCTTATGCTCTCTCTTCTTAATAAACAACACGGATAGACATCTCTAAGATGTATGACATAAAAATCACTTTATCATATAAAAGGAGTAAACCTGGCAGGTAACAAGTTTAGGTATCAAATTCTCCGGAAGAGTTCAGGAACCTTTCTACCATAGCCCACTCAACTCTCTTTATATACTTTGCTTGAAGCTTGGAAACATAAAGAATATTGCTGCCAATCAGGATTTTAAGGTCTGAAGGTTTGGGCTCGACTGTACCGATTGGAAGAAGCACAGGGCCCTCAGGAGAGGTGCAGACCCTGAAATCCTGCCCGCTCCTTCTTATATATGCTCTTACCTTTTCATCAATTGAAAACGACGGAATCATATTAACACCGTGAAGGACTTGTCCGGGGAAGATAAATAATTACAGGTTATAGTTTCAATATAATAAAATTTTTCATAAGCAGGAAAAAAGTCCTGGTCCATAGAAGTCTCCGGGGCAGTTTTAAATTTCATGAAAGCAATTTAGGACGAAGATAACCATGATGATGAGAGATAGGGGAAAACTTGTAATCTGGCCAGTATATCTCGACCAGACAAAGTCAAGGAGCAGCGGCAGAATTATCTCCAGGAAAAATGCGATAAGGGAACCGCAGCTTAATGAGATAAAAGAAGCAGCCCGACAACTTGGCCTGAATCCCGAAGTAGAGCCTGAAAAAGCTTATCCCAAGTCCTGGTGGGAAATAAGCGGGAGAGTGCTCGTGGATGATAATGGTCCGAAAACAGTTATTGCAAAACAGATAGCTTTAGCCATAAAGAAGATGCGAGGTCCTGAGAATTCAGCCAAGACCTAAAGGTTAATATTGCTTTCCAACAGGAGTTAATAAAAGAGTAATAGGAAAATGGAGGACTTCTAACTCCTAAAAAACTAAAAAGTCCCGTATGTCTTGAAAATTTTTCTTCTGGACTTCAGGCAGCTGTTACAAGCCCAGATAACTTTTATTTTAATTTTTTGTAAGGATATCTCATTTCTTTTCCGCAGCGCTGACAAGAAACAACGATATATCCTTCCTTTAGCCTGTAACGAGCATTTTTTCCGGGCACGAGAAAAGTATAGCAGTGTTTGCAAATTCTGCTTTTTATTTCTCTTGGAACACTCATCCGGTTTCTCATAGAAATGTTCCTTATAAGCTGCACATAACGCTCGCTGCGGTCAGGGTGTTCTGCATGCTCGCTTTTTGCAAGCTCAAAAAGCCGCCACATGCGCTGGGTTGCAATTACCTGAATCAGGTTTTTCTGCTGTTTTCTTGCTATTCTGGACATGGATAAACTGATCCTGCGTTTTCGTTCCAGACCTGGTTTTTAAGTTTCTTTAAAAATCAAAATCTGGAATTAAGAATAATAACATTGATCTCAGGGTTCTTGCTGTGTACAAGAGCTTTAAACTTTTCGGGATCACCATCTGTTATGTCTGGCTTCCCGTAGTGCATCGGAATTGCGTATTTTGGGGAAATAGCTGCAGCCGCATTTGCTGCCTCCTCCTCATCCATTGTGTACGTGCCCCCAATAGGCAAAAGGGCGACATCGGCATTTATATTTTTCATCTCAGGGATAAAATCGCAGTCTCCTGAATGGTAGATCCTGATTCCTCCAAGTTCTACTATATATCCCACCCCCAGTCCACGAGGATGGTAAGGCTTATTGAGATTGTAAGCCGGAACTACTTCTATTCTGGTTCCCTTGATCTCAAGCCCGTCGGCCAGCACATCTCCTTCAGCAATCCGCCTTGCGTCTCCCTTGAATTGAAGGGATAAATTTTCAGGGATCAGGGTGGTTGAGTCCGACCGCCGGACCTTTCGTATATCTTCGGGACTGCAGTGATCCGAGTGTTCATGGGTGATTAATAGGATGTCGGCTTTATCTTCAAAATCCGGCTCTTCACTAAGGTCATAAGGGTCGATATAAATTTTCTTTTCATCCCCCTCAAGTAAAAAGCCGGAATGGCCTAGCCACTCAATAATAACGTTTCCAATTTTTACCCGGTTCATTTCAAACACCTGTGGATTTCCGTAACTGAGTTTAATGAGAAAAACTTATAGACAGATTATTCCACAATTTCCACAATTATATTTATAAAATAGTTATATTTATAGAAGAACTGTTTTTCAATTATATTCATGGTGCTCAAAAGAGAGTTTACTCTATCGTCAAAGAGAAAAATAATCCCTAAAAAGTTAGTAAACTTCTGCTTTATATAGTATTCATAGAAGCATTAAGTGGCTTTGAGAAAAACTGAAGAACCCTTGCCTGCAGGCTAGTATCACAAAAATTTAGTCATTGACAATCTGATAAGCTTAAAATCATTGTATTAA
>DAQQ01000087.1:0-5502 GCA_002508465.1 Methanosarcina sp. UBA7
CTTCTTCAACTTCTTCAACTTCTCCGACTTCTCCAGAGGTTTCTGCATAGATCTCCTGGCTCTCCTTTCGAGTCCGGACACGAACAGTACTGCCTTCTACTTCAATATTTTCGATTTCCCTGAAACTGAAAATGCCTTCTGTAATCAGGTGGCCGACCGCAAGTTCTTTAAGTTCGAGCGGGGAGGCAAAAAGTGTCGTAAAGAGTTTTCCATTGAGAAAAAGTTTAACAGGGCATTCCTTTGCGAGCAGCACTTTAACATCTTCAGATCTGCCATCTGAGTATATTCTTTTTGCAGGATATGGAGTGGTATATTTTTCGGGCATATGAATCGGTTTTCTCGCTTTTTGAGTATATGGAAAACATATGTGTCCATATGCTTTTTTCTTTTCCGTTAGTCAGAGAAACTTCAAGGTAATCGATATAGAACGTACCTACTGTAATCTCCCTGTATGAACTCAACTTTGATTATTGACTTTTTCTAAAAGCAGATGGTTTCATTACAATTAATTAACACATATAGGTTAGTACTATCAGAAGATATCGAAGTTACGCTACTGGCCCCTGTAAGCATGCCAAAATAATACCACTCGACCAGCTTCATTCTTTGTCTTCTGTATTTCCATCCTCACTGTTCGATCTGAGTCCAACTCCCAGATCTGCCTGAATAACGAGTTCGCTTATATTAAGGCTCTGAAGTGTTTTATTACTTGTGGACATAAAATTGAAATATAAGCAATTGGAACTTGGTTTATCAAGGTCATAGTCTGTGCTATAGTTAAGTCCTGCATTTTTTGCGGTTTCGTTGAGATAAGATATCCAGGCATCTGGATATTCAGTAATAATGGTGCCGTAGAATGAAGCAATATCTCCTGTATCATTGCTGTTATAAGTAGTGTTGTTGCTAATTCCTGCCAGTCTTAACGAAACATCGGTACTGGAGGAAACTGCATCAGGTTCTCCTCTTATTTTAATTGCCTGGATCGAAACTGTATAGTTATTTTCGCTGGTTTTCTCTATATTAAAAGAGGGAAATTCCTTCATCACTGATTTTTCGCCCTGGGAAAGGATCAGAGCTCCATTTTCATACCTTAAGACTTGGTCAAGGTATTCTCTATTGTCCGAACGATAAGTGATTCCTCCACATTCTATTTTTTTAATGTCTTCTTTTACTTTGAAAGAATCTGAAACCGAAATTCTTTTGGGAATTATGGTCATTTTACAGCGTTCCATGTTTACTGAAAGCGTCCCGCTTGATTTTGAAGGCTCAAGAATAGGAATTTCTCCTCCACCCATAATAAATGGAATAGTTATTGGAAGTCCTGAGGCTGAGAAATTTGAGTCTGAAGCCATAAGAAGGGACAATATATCTGCCGTTGATTTCAGTTCTATCATGTCTTTCTGGACGTCATTCATGTGTGATTTTTCGGCATCAATTTTCCATTCCGGAACATATTCAACCCTTATCAATGCAAATGCAGTAAATATAATGCATAGCAGCAGTACTGTCGCAATGACTGTGGCTGTTCCTGATTCCGAGCTGAAGAGGCTCTTTCCGACCTTTTCCTTGCTTTTGTTCTTTCTAATGTTCATAGCAGACATCGCGTAATTTATAAAATTATATTCTAGCAGTTATTGTGTTTTTTTCAGTACAGATTATACTTTTTTATAGTGTTTGTCGGTTAGAAAGTACGAAAATACATTTCTTGTAAAGTAATTATAAAAGTCTATTCGAAAGTATATTTTACTCTATTATTCCGAATTTAATTTTGATTCCACAAAGCTGCTTAATCCGATTCCCAATTCTGCATTAATTGTGGCCTTTCCAACGTAAAGCCTTTTGAGGCTTTTACTACTCCCTTTTTCTGGAAATACGCAAGTTACGTAATTACTTCCAATACAGTCAAGAGCATAATCTTTATCTGCTTTTAGCCCTGCTCCTGTCATTGTTTCATTAAGATAAATCTTCCAGGCATCAGGATGATCCGTATATACTGTTAACAGGAAAGCTTCCTCGTTTCCTGAAGTATAATTATCGTAAAGAGTTTCAAAAGATTTCCCTTTCAGAAGAATAGAACCATCTAAGTTTGATGAAATAGTATTTGCCGCACCCTGGATCTCTACAGCGTTAATAAGAAAGATGTAATTCCCAGAAGATACTTCAGAGACCCGGATTGAAGGGTAAAGTTTCATCATTGCCTTTTCGTTTTGTTCTAGAATTAAAGCTCCGTTTTCGTACTTGAAGGTCTGGTCCGTATAATAGTTATTATTTGAATTATACATAATTGTGCCACAGTTGATGACCGTTGCGTTTCCTGTTGCGTTTTCTGTTGCGTTTTTATTTGCCAGAATAATTATCATTTTACATCGGTCGTTGTTTAATGAAAGAGTTCCAATAGAGTTTGTAGAGCTAATAAAAGGTGTCTCCGGTTCTCTAGTGTGAAGGGATGTTGTTGTCGTAACTTTTGAGGTGGAGGAGTTAGGGTATGACGCAAGAAGTACTGTAGTCATGTCTATTTTTGATTTAAGTTCTGTCATATCTTCCCACATGTTGGTCATATGGGAATGCTCGTAGTCGTTTTTCCATTCCGGTGTATATTCTAGATGAACAATGGCGATAACTGAAAATATTATCCCAAGAAGCAAAACAGTGGCCAAGACTGTTGATGATGCAGATTCCAGTTGGAAAAAAGAATCAAGCTCCGGTTTGAGTTCAACCTTCTTAAACCCTTTCATTTCTCCCGTCTCCCCTTTTGCTGATTCTTCTTTTCTATGCGTCTATTTTCACTCTATGTGAACTCCCACGAAATCTATCCATGCTTTTTTCTTTTCGGTATTTTCGTTTGAATCAGTAATGATTACAACCCTTGCTTTTAATTTCTCGAGTTCATCAGTACTCTTCACATAAGGGGTGATGTCTATATCGTAATCATCGAAATCGTCCACAAATGCCGTCATACCCGAATTGACCCTTATCCAGTTTTCAGGTTCTGCAATGCTGATATCCAGTGCGAGCTGTTTGTAACTGTTATTGCTCACATTACGTACACTATATACTGTTTTTAAGATTACTTTGTGAATTGGAGCTGAGACTCCTCCTTCAGTTGCGTTGATATTGAAATCGAATACTTGGGCTGTAGAGTTTGGATCACTATCGTTTTCACTTGGAGGGTAATATACAGTGAAAATTCCGTCTCCGATTTCATTAACAGATTCTGTGGATATCCACCCGCCTGAAGTATCGGTTGCAGTTCCATTCGGATAAGGAGTTATCCAGTTACTCCCAGTAACGGATTCCGTAACTCCAGAATTATCTTTATTTCCACGCTGGAGTGCAACTTTCTGGATCACCTGTTTGGAAGGCGTGTCCACAAAGAACATATCTATGTCGTCAGTAGTCTTGAGGTCAAGTTTCTTTGTTGGGTTTGCTGGATCTCTCGTTTCGTTAGTGTTAATTACAATACAATCCCCAAGCCTGAAGACATTGTTACTAGAATAAGTCCCATTATCGTCTTTTTCTCTTAAGGTGCCATCCGAGTCTATAACTGTGAAATTGGACACGGAAGTGTCATAAGGAGGAACGTATGGAGGAAGTACCTGCAGCCCGTTAACGCTGAGATTTATCTCGATGGATGACAGGTCAATAGTTTCTCCTCCACTGTGGACGATCTTTATATCATTAGTATCTAGGTTAATATTTTCACTCAGATCGGTATTCGGAATATGTTCCGGTTTTACAACTCCCCCATCGGAAAATACGGCCAGCCCTATCGTAGAAAAAGCCAGAACTACTATACTCATCATGAGCAATTGCCCATATACTTCTGAAACTCCCCGGCAGTCCTGGTAAAGTACACAGCGCTTTTTTCCCTCCACGATAAAAACCACTCCCTAAAAATTTAGTTACCAATTTTCTAAAGTGTATTTAATGGAATATTAACTTGACTGTCTGAGAAAATTTATTAAGGTAGAGTTGCTTATAGATATCTTGCTGAAATATTTTGCTATGAAAACATAGTTTATTCTTTGTTACACCCAGCAAAAGTTTAAATATATATAAGAAGTTGAGTAGAAACAGTCAAAATAAAAACGTATTGTTAACTTTATTATAAGGTGTTAAAGGTATCTGGCAGTCTGGCAGTCTGTTACTGTCCGAATACATTTAACCAGGAGGGAGAAACATATGGATTTCAAGAAATTATTCAGAAAAGATGATAAAGCAGTTTCCCCGGTTATCGGTGTCATTTTGATGGTTGCAATTACCGTCATCCTAGCAGCCGCAATCGGTTCTTCAGTGTTTGGTATGGGACCTGCCAAGTCTGCACCGCAAGCGAGTTTGGAGATTAAAGCCGGAGAGAAATTTGTAAGCGGTACATCTCCAGCAACTATAAAAATTGAACACCTTGGTGGTGATCCGATTCATTTTGAAACTGTCCAAGGTGCCCAAAAAACGAAAGTTATGGCGTCTGTTAACGGTAGACCTTCTATTAGGATCACTGAGGCAAACAATGCAGAAACTGATGGTGGTCTTGGTATCTTAGAAGTTGGTTCTTTGAAAACGCTCAAGTTAGAGAATAGTACAGCAAGTTCAGGTTTTCTTTCGATTGGGTCTAGTGAGACTGTCAACATCAAAATAATCGATACAGAGACCAATCAGCTTATCTGCGACAAAGATATAAGGTTCTAAAGAGAAATCTAAGCACCTCAAACAGGCGCTTTTTCCTTTTTTACTTATTTTGTTTTAATCTGAAACTCAGTTTTCGGTTTCAATTTTTGTCATATATCTTTACCTGCTTTAACTTGAAACTACTTATGAATATACTGATAGAGCTTATACCTAAACTAATTTTATTCTCAGACTCAAAACTTCAAAAAAGAGCATCAAATAAAAGAAAACAGAGCCGCCGGGGGGACTTGAACCCTCGACCTGCTGATTACGAATCAGCCGCTATACCGCTAAGCCACGACGGCAAATGCACAGAAAGAATGAGCAGACTTAATACATAGATCAAGAATTTAATTATTTCGCTCGGGGGGAGCTATTTGCTTTTACAACGATTGAATAAATCTGATATTCTTTAAATAGTCAAGTTGCCTTTATAATACACTTTTTTATTAAATAATTAGGTAGTACGTTTAAGAATCTATATATACATTAGATATCCATCTTAGTTATTTAATAATTAGTATATGGGTAGAATAATTATAATACCAAAAAATAATTATATTATGCAATTAATAATCCTATTTTCCGTTTAACCGTTTCTTGATCCCTTTAAACAATCCTGGCCTCTATACAGATATTATACTGGTGAGGAGCATACGAGCGGACTACCCTTTTATCCAGAACCTCGATTTTTCTTCCTGCTTTTTCCGCAGCGTTCCTTATGAGTTCTATAGAGCTTTCGAAGAGGTCGTCTTCAGGAGTTATTCCATAATAATGGATTATTCCACCGGGCTTTGTCAGGAGAACTGCAGAATCCAGGAATTCAAAGGCGCTATG
>DAQQ01000266.1:0-10922 GCA_002508465.1 Methanosarcina sp. UBA7
ACTGGCTATATTGAACTGAACTGACAAAACTGAATTAAACTGTCCAGATTGAACTGAACTGACAAAATGATTGGATTAATTATCCTTATTTCATGGTCAGAAAATCAGAAAATAATTAAAAATGGCATAGAACAACATTACAAATGGCAAGGAAAGGGTAATGCAAAAACGTAAGAAAGTGAAAGTGAAGGTATAAAAATGGTACGTAATTCGAAAATGGCATATGATCTGGGTATTGATGCAGGTGGAACTTATACTGATTCGGTTTTAATTCGGAAATCGGACGGAAGAGTTGTATGCTCAAACAAGGCCCTCACAACCTATCCTGATCCTCTCGAAGGAATAAAGAAGTCAATTGACGGACTTGACCCTGAAAAGCTAAAATTAGTGACTGTAGTTTCGGTTTCAACTACTCTTGCCACCAATACTATTCTCGAGGGAACAGGATACCCTGTTGGGCTCATTCTTATCGGAAATTATGATATCCCTGAAGATTCGGGAATTGAAAACTGGATTATGGTAAAGGGAGGACATGACAGTAATGGTGAGGAAGTCACAGCCCTTGACCTGTCAGCAGTAGAGAAATTCGTACTTGAAATAAAAAACAGGGTTTCGGCTTTTGCAGTCTCTTCTTACTTCAGTGTGCGAAATCCGGAGCATGAGCTGCAGGTAAAAACCCTGATCCAGGAACTTACAGGGCTGCCTGTTGTCTGCGGGCATGAACTGGCTCAGTCACTTGGGGCTTATGAAAGGGGAGTTACTGCCTACCTTAATGCCCAGCTCTTGCCTGTAGCAGAGGGCTTCTTAAAGACGGTAGTTAGTGAGATCGAAAGAAGAGATCTCAACCCGAGAATTGCTATGCTCCGTTGTGACGGCTCTGTAGTAAGCATGCTTGAGGCCATGAAAAAACCCATAGAATCGGTCTTTTCAGGCCCTGCAGCAAGTCTTCTTGGAGCTTCCTATCTGTCCGGGCATGAGACCTGCATTGTAATTGATGTTGGAGGAACAAGCACAGATGTTTCCCTGGTCCATAAAGGGCTTCCATACCTCAGTGAGGCAGGAGCAGTTGTAGGTGGCTGGCAAACAAAAGTAAGAGCATTGCGTATGGAGACCTCGGCTATGGGTGGTGACAGTCATATCTGGGTCAAGAGTGGCAATATACACATAGGCCCCAGGCGGGTTATTCCTCTCTGCAGGGCAGCAGTCCTGTACCCCGATTTCATAAGCACTCTGAAAAAGCGCTGGATTCCCGACCGCCTTAAGCTGGATGAACATATCCAGGCAACAAAGTTCTTTGTTCGGACAGAGCAGAAACCTGTCAATTTGAATCGTGAAGAAAAAGAGCTACTTGCTCTTATACGGGACGAACCGCTTTCACTCAAAGATGTCTACTGGGACAAAAATATCCTTCCTTCAAAGAGAGTAATGGATTCTCTTATCCAGAAGCGGCTTGTTCAGGTAATCGGTTTTACCCCAACCGATGCCCTGCATGTACTTGGGGAGTATACTGAATGGAATGCCGAAGCCTCGGAAATAGGAGCTACTCTGCTTGCAAATTTCATAGGAATTGACAGGCATGAGTTCTGTCTAAATGTGAAGCGGCTCTTTGCAAGGAATATGGCAAGAGATCTCATTGCTTTTCTAATGGAAGGAGTGGACAGGGCCGAAATTGAAAAAATGTTCGATGGCAATTTCTTCGCTCGCTTTAAAGTGGATATTCCTGTTGTCCTGCTAGGGGGTCCGGTAAAGGCGTATGTGGACGAACTGAAGAAACTTGTAGATGCAGAAGTCTTTGTTCCCGAATACTCAGAGGTTGGAAATGCTGTCGGAGCTCTTGCAGGAAAAGGGACAAAACGTATTGAAATAACGGTGCGTACGCTTTATAGTGAGTCCAAGTATGACCTTAAAACAAAAGGGATCTTTGTATACACTCCTGTAGGAAGGAGGCATTTTATAGTCCGGAGTGAAGCCCTGGAGTTTGCTGAGGCATTCGGGAGAAAGCTGATTCTTGATTATATGGCTGAGTCCGGGCTTCTTCCTGACCAGGTTACAGTTAGTGTACAGAAGAAGGATATAAAAGTCCATGCAGGTGAAATTCCAATAGAGACAAGACTTATCTTTGAAGGGGTTGCAAATTCTAATGTCTATGAAAAAGCTCTCACTGGACAGAGGAAAAAAGATGAAGGCTTTACAGAACTAACCGAGCAGTTTCATTCGCTGAACTGTAATTCTCATAGAGATCTCTCTATTTCTGAGAATTATAAGTGAAAAGGATAAGGTTCATAACTCTGGTATACGTTTCAGAAATGAGAGATAGAATTATCACCCTAATAGTTCAGCTTGCTACAATTAAAAAACTTAAAATGACTATAAAGTTATTATGAGCCTATCCCAAAAACCAATATAATGCCAGAATAGGAGTTATAATATTGGCGGAGTAGATTAAATAACGTTTTGGGATAGGCTCTATGTGTATCATATGTGTATCGGTTACTCATACAATGGAAACCGCACAGCAAATGCATAAATCCCTTAAGGAGTTAACATGATCCCTAGAAAAGCATTTTTGACAAAGGGTACCGGGGTACACAAAGACCGATTAGCATCCTTTGAACTTGCACTACGAGCTGCAAGAATAGAGAAATACAATCTTGTAAGTGTTTCAAGTATTTTGCCTCCCAACTGCAAAATCGTACCCAGAGAAGAAGGACTTTTAGAGTTAAAACCCGGTGCCATTGTCCATTGTGTACTTGCAAGGAATGATACTAACGAACCTCATCGTTTAATGGCTTCAGCTATAGGAACTGCGGTTCCTGTGAATGAAGAAAACTACGGGTACATTTCCGAACATCACTCTTTTGGAGAAGAAGAAATTATCGCAGGAGAATATGCTGAAGACCTGGCAGCTACAATGCTTGCGACTACACTTGGTATAGAATTTGATGCGGAAATGGCCTGGCATGAGAGAGAGCAGGTCTACAAGGCAAGCGGGCATATTTTTGATACTTTCCATATGTGCCAGACCGCAAACGGTGACAAAGACGGAAAATGGACTACGGTTGTAGCTGCAATGGTTTTTATTACAAAATAAATCGCAGAATAAAGTGAACAAAGGAAGATAAATTTAAAAACTTTAAGAAACTATATCATATTTTCCGAAAATCTCACTTTCCGCAGATGTTACAAAAATGCCGCTTATTTCTCAATAAAGCAGTAGATTAAAAACTGAAATCATATTTGATGAGCCTATCCCAAAACATTATCTAATCTACGAGCCTATCCCAAAAGCCACTTTATTCTTGATCTTTGGGAATTTTCAAAGTTGTTTTCATGATTCTAAGATTGGTTGATTATACGAAATACAAGGCCCGAGAAGTAAATTTCAAGTTTTGGGATGAGCTTTACTATTACCGCCAATATTATAACTCCTATTCTGGCATTATATTGGTTTTGGGATAGGCTCGATGATATAATAAGGCAAATAGGCAAATAAATTCTACATCTATGTACGTCTGCCGAGGCAGTGTCCCGAATTTTCTGTAAATTCAAAGTCAAATTTTTGTATATTGAGCAAAGTTTAGTTCTCTTGCTAGTGAATTCTCAACCCACAGACTTATTAAAATTTCTAATTTTACATAAAAATTAGCACACTGCCGCCTCTGCGGAATATANNTATAGGTTACTATATGTTAGTTATATATTTTGACAGTTCCTTTAATGTTGATTTTTTATTTATTGAGCTATCCCAAAACCTTTAATTTGGAATAATCACTCTAATTTCTAACGTGAAAATAATATAGATTTGGGAATAAAATTGGTTTTGGGATGAGCTCATTAATAGATTTTATCAAATTATAGTTACAGTGAGATAAATTATCCAAATCACTTTGAAGGTTTGATTCACTTTACATTGTTTATTTATTACAGTAAAGCAACAATCCAAAATTTCTATATATTGAAATGTAGTGCTTCGATTCCAAAATCGGTTTCTTGTTCCCTAAAAAAATCCGTCATCTTTAAATTTTATTCAAAAGTCAAGTTTTATAAACTTACTTAGGAATCGCACTACTAGTTGTTGCCGAATGTGAGATCTAACCTGCTCAATTATACTTTTACATTGCTTTTCCTGGATAGATACTTTCACACTGTTTTTCCTGGATAGCAGCAGTAAGGATTTTCAAATTTGGAATCTGTTGTAAAATAACAGGCCCCTCTACATCCGCCCCTACAAATAGCTCCTTTGTCGCAACCTTTACAACTACCTGTCAACATATTAGTATCAAAATTCCTATTATAAGCAAAATTGCCTTCTTTATTCCAGATTTCGGCTAAGGATTCTTCACGCAAATTGCCTTCAATAAATTCATCCGAATACAGGGATTCGCAACCTTTTATGTTACCTATACTATCTATTCCAACCACTCTCAAGCCCGCCTGACATCCTGACCATACACAGATCGTTCCAGGCCTATTTCTTAAATACAATTCATTTTCATCGAAATATCCAATGTCGTCTCCTGCATAGATTCTGATCTTTTGTTCGTTACGCTTTTCTCGAATAAACTTAGTAATCAAGGGCACTTTTGCAGGGTCCAAAAGAACATCTTTCTTGTCGGCCATGTTCCCCATTGGAGTAACAATTTGAATCTGCCAGATCTTTACACCTTTCTCCACAAGTAGATCATACATTAGATGTAAATCTTCAAAGTTGCTATCAACAAGACTGGTTACAACAGCTAGAGGAATTTCTTCTTCGTTAAGTTTATCAAAGGCTTTCATTACCTTTTCAAAAGAATTACTTACGTTTCTCATATTATTATGATTATATTCCATTCCGTCCAGAGAAATTCCCACATTTGCTAATCTGGCATATTTAATCTGGGCAATTTGTTCATCTCCCAGCAAAAAACCATTGGTAATAAGATTAACGTCAAGACCACTTTCAGATAGTTTTCTTGCTATTTTTTCCCATCCTTTGTACAGAAAAACTTCTCCTCCAATAAAAGTTGTCTGCTTGCATCCGAGATTTGCCAGTTGTTCGGCTACATTAAGACATTCATCAACCGTGAGTTCGTTTTCTCTTGCTTTGCCTGCCATAGAACCACAGTGTTTGCATTTCATATTGCATTTCAATGTAAGCTCCCAAACACAAAACTCAGGTATGTATTTGCTTGCATTCATTTATATTACTCCACGTTATACGACAACACAATCAGAAATTTTATTATGAATTTGAGCTCTCGATATGCTTCCTCAATATAAAAATTATTATATCAGGATATCATCTTCACAATCAGTTTAGGACTTACGCGCTTATGCTGCAAAAATCAAGTACAGTAAAAGTAATAGCTAAAAGTTTAATTTTTAAAGAGTTCTAGGTTTAATGCTATTGTTTTGTGCTTCAAGTGCGTAAGTCTTATATTTTTTAATTAAAAATGTTTCATTTTTATTTAGGCAATACCCCATACGGTGGTATTATCCCGTACAGAGGTACTATTCCGCAAAAAGTAGTGGACTCCTTTTTTAATTCGACAAAATCACATACTGCTCCTGCTTCATCCCTTAATTCCTTCATTTGTTGGTCTGTGAGATACATTTTTTTATACTCTACTGGTTGATCAGCAAGAAACCCGTATCTCATTATTTTTGCTTCTTCCATTGGCACTTCCCATCTATCACATTCTACTCCCAGGAAATCCTTGATCATTCTTTTTTGCCAATCTTCAAGATACAAAACAACTACATTTTTATTATTAACCATCAATTATAATCACCCCAACTGACTTAGTTCCAAAGTCCAAGATTTTTTCATTTCTTGATTGAAAATTTGGATTAGCAAGAAGAGTTAAGTTTAGTCAAACTAAATATTGAGATCTTCTGGCATTAATCAATATATCACATTCAAAAAACTTGATCATATTTCGAAACCTGGTGTTTTTTTAATTTTACATTCGTCATTAGATTTTGGCATTGTGCCCACCAAATGCTGCTTCTGTATCCTTATCTATTCTTTTATTCAGAAAACACACCATATCTAACGGGACCAATTGCTTTTTTGAGTTCTACATAATCGCATGTTACTCCTGCCTCATCTCTCAATTCTCTCATTTGACAATCTGTGAGGTACATTTTTTTGTACTCTCCTGAGGAAATTGTAGGAGATCCATACATTACATTCCTTGCTTCTTCTACTGGTATATTCCAGGCATCACAATCCACTCCTAAGAAGTCCTGTATCATTCTTTTTTGCCAGCCTTCGAGAAATAAAACTACTACATTTTTGCCATCAACTATCATTTAGCATCACCTTTAATATATTGAGTATTTCTTCGATTAATTCACATTTATTTGGGAGGTACACCATACCTATGCATGAGTTTAATATCTTTTCTGAGTTCTATAAAATCACATGTTGTCCCCACTTCATCTCTCAATTCTCTCTTTTGCCATTCCGTGAGATACATTTTTTTAAACTCAGATTCAGGAAAAGGAGATCTATACAGAAGATTGCTTGCCTCTTCTATTGGTATATCCCATCTGTCACATTCCACTCCCAGGAAATCCTTGATCATTCTTTTTTGCCAATCTTCTAGATACAAAACTACCACATTTAGTATCATTATTTTCACCACAACATTTAAATTGGATAGTGTTTTGAGCTTCGAGATAACTGACTGAATATTCTCTTTTTGTTATTCCCTTTTCCATTTTTGCAAATTTATAATTAAATTTAACCTCCCTCAAATATATTCAATTTCAAATATCTTGTATTTCTCTTCTTGATATTGAATTAATACTGAAAATGATATTTTTCATGGAAAAGAATAGTTCTACAAAACACGAAAATTTTTTGACATTTGTTGAGAGGTTACTAACTCTCTCACCATTCTTGAGGATTTTCTGGACCGTGAACAACGTCAAGATTTTAATATTAGGTGATCGAGTTAGAATATAATTATATGTCATAATATAAAAGACTTCCTCACAATATAAATTTTATATATTTTTCATAGAGATGTTCCAGAATATAATTTTTTTGGATATTCTAATTATATAAAAATGTATTAATGCCATTATTATATACAAGTAATTGAAAAAATGTAACTTAGTCATATTATTAGTATCATATTTATTCATAATTTTACATATAAGCCTTATCCATATATGTGCTATTATAAAATACTTTTTGACAATAAATATATTATATAATTTGAGCTTATCCCTAACTCAAAACTACTTCTCTGAGCTTTAATCAGGAATGATCGATGAATTTCGGATCACGAAAAATAGTTCTGAAACTTTTACTCTTTTGAGGACAAACTGGTTTTGTGATAAGCTCTTTTAACAAACTGATCCTAAAAAAATACGTGTGAAATTAATCATAGCTCATTGGTAGTTTATTTGGATTTTTTAGGAGCTGACCCAAAACTCAATATCGTTTCCAGAATCCAGATTCAAAAATAGTCAATCGATCCCTTGATCATGAAAATAATTCTGAAACTTTATGATTAAAGGATAAAATTGGTTTTGGGATGAGTTTCTATTATATTGCGGCTTAGAATTTTCTCCTTTACTTGATCAATTTTCAGACGAATCAATTAACTGAACTCTTCGAACTGCGATACTTAACTCCCTTGTATCACTATTTTTTAGCTCCGGAAAATCACATGGTCTTTCAGCGCCTTCAGGTACATTCAAAACAATTGTATTCTTCCCCTTGTTTAAGGTAATCGGGATATCTACTGTGCTTAAATTAGCGTTGATAATTTGTTTACTCTGGAGAGTTTTGCCGTTATACACCTCGAGTGTTTTTGGTGAATGAAAACTGCATGCGCTGAGTTTCAATACTGCATTTTCAGCAACACCTGAATAAACCGATAAGGTAACCTTGTTTGACATCCATCTGGTTATTGTGCCTCCCCAATTCTCCGGGTTATTCCATCCATCACCTAAAAGCATAAAGGGTCGGATTGTTTCATCTGGAACACGGTAAACAATAAGTTCGTCTTCAGTATATACATCAGGTTCGGTTTTAAGGGTCTTATTCAGCAAATCGCTTACAAACTCGAGCTGCTTACTGGACAATTGATCTTTGTGGACAATGACATACCTTATATTATAGGCATTCAAGACCGAAGCGCCTATCTCATTAACATCTTCCTGTAAAATCTCTTTAGTCCCAAAGGAATAATATCTCAATTCTTTAATAAGCGGGGTCTCTCTTTGAAAGTTATTGACATTAGGCGGGTACCTTGCTGCATATCCACCGACTAGAGCTTTATGGTGAATTGTCTGATAGTACAGGTACTGAAAATCCATATATCCTGCGTTAGAGTTTTGCGGGACTTCCAGTACTGCGTAGTTATCTTTATCGTTACTAATTTTATGGTAAAAGTCAGGAACATTTACCTGTGTGGTCGGATACGGAATAGACAGGTATTCAAAAACTAGCAGGAAACCTACTATTGTAAAGATAAGTTTTTTTCTTTCGGGTTTATACTTCAATAATTCCGAAAAACCGTACCCTGCTAGGACAGAATACCCAAGGGTTGCAATAACAAAAAACCTGCCAACTGTTCTGCAGTTTTTCAGGAAAGGAATCGTATTGTATAGTATCTGATATGGAAGCTGAATTTTCAGGTTTGAGTCCGTGAAGGTAACTGCTCCGTTAAAGTGTAATATGGGTCCTAAGCTAATTATTGTAAAGAAAAATGTAGATATTAACCAGAACTTTACGTCAGGCTTTCTCTTTGATTTCAGGAGTGTAAGAACTGAAAGCCCGAGAACAATATATCCTATAAAGTTCACTTTTTCAGCAGGCCAGCTTGGTATACTGGAATATAAGTCTAAGGTAAACTGACCGAAAAACGAATGTAAATGCGAAGGCAGGAAAAAGCTCATCAAATCATTTGATAAGTTCGGAATCTCAGAGGCACTTGGCTTTAAGTAGTTCTGGTCCGAAAGAGCAATAAGTATCTCGTTAATGGTCAAAGGCAATACTCCGATAAAAGCGACCCCGCCAAAAGAGAAGTATTTTTCAATTATTTGTTTCATAGAATAAGTAAAATTTTTTCTGGCTTTTAGAGTCAGGTAAAAATCATAGAAAAATACTAATCCTGCAAAGATCCCCATAAAGACCAGATACTGCAGGTCACTCATTGCTACCAGAACAAAAAAGATTCCTGCAATGATTGGGTTCTTGACCCCTTCTTCTTTAACTGTTTTCATGAGATACAGCGCACAGAAGGGTATCCACTCAACCGTCGCTGCTCCAAAAAAGTATAGTCCCCTGGAAAAATGGTATGGAGAAAATGCGAATACAATCCCTGCAATAAAGGCAGCATATTTATTGTCCGTAAGATATTTTACCAGGAAATACGAACCGATAGCTCCTATTATAAAAGTTAAGAGCCATAATATCGTGTATATGACATGAAGTTCCAGAAAGGGTGACATCAATACGTAGAGAATTTGATTGAAGGCTGATGAAAAGGGCATTGATTCTATCCCATTCGGATAAAAAAGAAGATTGTCGTGCGTCAAAGCCGCTAAATCAGCTTCCTTTATTGCTATTTTTGTGTACCATAAGATTCTCATCCACTGAAACGAATCCGCTCCCGTTCCAGGAATATCGGTTTTTATCTTAAAAAAGACAGGATAAGTAAGAATAATTGTCAAAAGAGTATATGAAATTCCTACTAAAGAAAACTCCCTTAAATTATTAAAGTACTTATTCTTAAAACTTCGATTTTTTTCCGGGTTAGATGTTATTCTTATTTCCATGAAATTATCTCCCGTCTTTCTGAACATTTATTACTAATATTTTTAAAAATCTTAAATTATAAGTGAATATTAATAAAAAGTAAATATTAGACTTACTTTTTACATAGAACCATAGTCCAGGGAAATGGTCTTCTAACTTCCAGCACATCGAAATAAGTATCTATTAAACTCACGAACTTTCCTGAACTCCAATTCTGGACATGTTCAGGGTCATTCCCCAGACGTGCTAAGTTTTTACCCCTAAAAAAGTTCATTGCACGGAAATAAGGTTCATTGGGAACACTAAGAATACAGTAATTTTTAGTTATTCGTCTTATTTCCCGAAGAGCTAAATCAGGTCTTTCAAGGTGTTCCAGTACTTCGGTCGCTACAACAAGATCAAAACTGTTTTCTTTAAACGAAATTTCATATATGCTGCCTGAACAAAATTCACATTCTGGATTTTTCTCCTTTGCAATTCTCAAAGCATTTCTGGAGATATCAACGCCTGTTATTTTCGGATAATCAAGGCAATTAATAACAAATCCTTCCCCACAGCCTATATCAATAACACTATTTATATTTTTCAAAGTAGCGGAAGTTTCCTTTAAGTTATTCATAAAATTGGATATCACTATACCCATAAGCGGGTTTTTAGAGTTGTATTTTTTGTAATTTCTACTCTGGTTCTGGTCCATCTAGCCACACCTATATTAAAATGCGTTTTTAGTTTTATTTCTTCTTAATATTCAGTTTTAATTTTTTATTCTTAATAGCCCGGTTATTTTGAATTCTTGTCAGTTACTTTGACTTAATTCTCAATATTCGTATTCAACCTATCCGTCATCAGTATCTTTAGGAGTTGCGCAGTTGGTCCCTAGCATCTCATTTTTCATAAATTTCCAAGTGTATAACTTAATTTAATATGTATATAGGATCATTTAAATATGCTTTCACTGCTACTCTTCTAATTTTCATAGCAGCTTCAAACCAGGATATTCCCCCTTTTATTAATTCCAGTCTAAGAAAAGCTCTTAGTGAGAACATTATATGTGCTCTTTGTGACTCTTCCTTTCTTGCCTGACATTTTTCCACACCACAAAATTGCTTTATCCCTCTATGATATTCTTCAATTTTCCATGACTTTTTTGCCAACTTTT
>DAQQ01000235.1:0-25223 GCA_002508465.1 Methanosarcina sp. UBA7
GAGGAGTTATTGCAAACTCTTTTAAATCAATTTCATTTTACTTTTTTATTTTTACTTCAGTACAGAAAGAAGGCATTCTAAAACATGCAAAATCTATTACTGTATTTGGAAAATACAAAGATCACATAAATGTAAAAGCAATTATTATATAAAAGCAATTATTATAATCTTAAAAGAAGTTTTAAATTCAAGCATAAATTAGTATCGAAAAGTGTAAGTCTGTATTCTTGTATGGGTTACTTATTTTCGTCGATGTCTATTTTAGCTTATTGAGTCTGTCAGACCAATTTCACTACTTTTGTCTTACCTTCCAGCTCGTACATAGATTTTTGCTTCGTTATGTTCTATATGTTTGAGAGCAATATTTGTAGAGCAATATTTGTGGTTCCTCGTATTCTTCAAGAGTGGATAATGGTTTTTCTTTTATTCTGCCATGTGAGGGTCAATTTCATATTGTATTCTAAAAGTAACTTTTTTGAGCTGACGTCATAGCTTCTTGAAACATATTAAGTACAAGCTTGTGTTCCTGGCTCAAGATATCATAAATTGTTTCCGTAGTTCTCCTGGATGTGGGATCTTAAGAGGTCTAAAGAGTGTACCTGGACACTTGTACAAATAAATGGACTTGAAAAAGAGAATAAAGAAAATTAGCTAAGAGAATTTCGATAAATCTCCAATTTCAACAAGTTGCTTATAAACTATTTATAAACTACTTGCCAAAAATTGAGGTTTATCAAAATCCTCCATATATTGTTTCCATATTTCCCCCCCTCATTTGAGTATAATAAAGGATATTTACAAATATATAAATATATAACTACAGATCCCGATTTCTAAAAAAGTGATATATAAAGAGTTTAAGTTTTCTGAGTTTCAAGTTCATAGAAAAAAAGACAATCTTCTTATGCCTGTTCGGACGATATCCATATATTTCCCTCACAACCGGGAAATTCAGACCAATTTTCCAACCAGATAGTCTCACCTGTCTTATAACAGGAATAAAGCCTGGGTCTTCAACTTTTTCATATGCTTTATGAGGATTTAATTCCCAAATCATATCTTGAGAGAGAGTGGGCAAACCAGGATTTCGTTTATCAGCTGGAAATTTAAAAACGCTTACACTACCATCCCTCTCAGGTAGGCAGTCTCAATTTCTCCCAAACTTCTGATACTCTGGTTTCTTAATAAAAGGAAAATTTCGTCCTGTGTAGAGTATGTTTTCCTATTACTTTAGAATTCAGAATCCCATTACTTATGATTTTAGCAGGTGAACCCTGAGTAAAATCTTCATACCTAGGGAACTTGTTCACTAGAGCTGTCTGTACCCTGTAAAGTCTGTAACAGTTGCAATTGCACAAGCTGACCATAGGATTGCAACATCTGGATAAAACATAGGATCTCCCATAGACGATCCAAGAGCAATAATAATCAAAAGATCAAAAAGTGTCAGCTGATCAACTGCTCTCCTACCTAAAAGCCGCATGATAATCAGTGCAAAAACAAACATAAAAACTGTTCTAACAATCATTTCAAGTATGAAAAGCCATGGAGCATCGGCTATAAGAATTCTTTTTATTTCGAAAGCCTTTATGGAAGGTTCTGCCATATTAATAATAAAGATATGCAATGGCTTAAAAGTTCTCAGTTAAACAGTTTATTCAAACAACTGGTGGTTGAGTTTACCCTGATACTGATCTGACTCCCAAACTCATAAAGTTTAAGAACAGTTTTTGCTGTATGAAAAATTGATTGATTGTCCCAAATATAGTGTTTAGATAAGCTATTTTGAATATAATAACAGTATATGGACAATGAAGCTATAGACAATGAAACATTTGCAAAATAACGATTTTTTTAAAACAAGAGATCCGTAAAAGTAGAATTAAAATGCATGAATAAAAATTAGGTGCCCGGAGCGTGACTCGAACACGCGACCTCCAGATATCTCAGGAGATTAAAGACGCCTCATATAATTGTCCCTATGAGTCTGGCGCCCCAACCATCTAGGCTATCCGGGCTTGCAACACACAAATGTACAAAGATATATTAAAGGCTAACGATCGGAACACCGAAAAACTGGAGTTTTTGGTAGTATTTACATTAATAAGTTGTCTGAGAGTGAGATATCTTACAGAATAGCACTGTCAGGAATCTACAGGAAACTGGAATTCTACAAACTTGCCGCGATGACCAGGAGCACCCGTTCAAGTACATACAAAGGTAGTAAGGTTATCATTAATGAGGTATCTTGTATTCTGTCATCCCATAAATACAGGGGACTGAAGAAGTTGATGGAGTTCTCCGTCAGTCAATTGGCAATATTAACGTCAGCAGAAAAGAGTCCTGTAAAATAAAAATTGCTCTCGAGAGCAACATCATTAAAATTCTCAAATTTAGTTTAATCTGTAGATATGCCAGACTCCTTTCTCACAGTGTTTTTTGAATTAATGCTTTATATGATAGCGCTTTTGGACAGATCTCAAGAAGTTTGCCCTTGACCTCGATGAAGGCTACTCCTGATTCCCAATGGCATTTGGTAAAAATTGACTAATATTGTTTTTTGCCTCTAATACACTACATACCTGGTTTTATCTTCCATAAAAAATCAATAAACCCATACAATTTTAAAAATTACTAACAGAAATCGATGACAGAAATAATTTTTAAATATAAATTTACTGAGGAGGGTGGCCAGACAAAGGGAAGAGAGATAAAATTATAAAAAATTAAACTAAAACAAGCCGAAAAAAAGAGTTAAAAGGAAGAAGGATAAAAAGTTTTACCTTCTTGAAATTATCAGTATCCTGTGGCTTCTGCCAGCTTCTTGACCAGAGAGGCATCAGCAGTACTTCCGGTAACCACAAACACATGGTTTCCACTGCCCCATATATAAGTATATCTGGGAATCTCGGTTCCTGCGGAAGTGACGTGGTCTGCAATTCTTACAGCTGAATGCCCATTAAATGACTCATCGACAAAACGGGAGCCTTCTGTTAATGGTTTGAAGGAAGATTTGTATGCATCTATCAAATTAGTCGTAGCCTCAGAATTCTCAAGATCGATTACATCAATATAGAAGTCGGACTCATTGTACTTGTACATTCCTTCGGATCCTCCGACGATTTCTGAAATATTCTCCGCGTTGTAATCGATTTTGATATCAGCTGCATTAAGAGGGATAGACCCAATATATTTGAAACCTTCAGGAAGGTTTTCAAGCTTGCTAATGCCAGCCGCACTTTCAGTGGAATTTGTACTTGATCCCGAGTTAGTCGAGTCTGTTCCACCAGCCGAGGGCTTGTTAAACTCGCTAGTGTTAGCTGCATTTTCAGCAGGATTTACATCCGTCTCCAGGTTATTCGACTCTGTTACATTAACTGTGGAATCGTTAAGCTCACTAACATTAGCCGTACTTTCGGCAGGATTTACATTTTCTCCCGAACTATTGGGCTCTGTTCCATTTACTGCGGATTTATTGTCGCCAACGCAGCCTGAAAATGCGATCATTAAAACCACAAGTGCAGATATTAAAGCCACCATTTTTTTCATAAGCTTCACCTAAAATCTGTATAATCCTGGAAATAACTACCGAAGTTTAAAACCGGGATTTCAAAGTTGAAAGATCGGTTGAATTAAGAAATATGTAGGATAAAAAGTTATCTGCAAAAGGAACTTAAAAAAGAATTAAAAGAGAAGGGTTAGGAAACCCTTCAATCAGAAATTTTAGTTGTTCCTCCTGACGAGGTAGACAACTCCAACGAGTCCGACAAGTCCAAGAACAACTCCGAATCCTGGGGAGTTTTCCTTCTTTCCATCATCAGATGCGTTTGTCTCTGGGGTTGTGGTAGTTGGTGTCTCTGCAGGTTCGGTTTCGTTCACGTTTTCCGGAGGTTCATTGGTAATAGTCTCATTAGTTTCGTTAGTATCAATGGTTTCGTTTCCGGGGGTTGGTACGACACTGCTGCTTGTGTTGTTGTCAGTTACGTTACCAACAGTCTTTGTAACGAATGGGTAGTACCTGAGTTCACTGGATGGAGTGTCAGCGATCTTGAAGGACATGCCCTCGGCAATATCCTGATCTGAGTCTCTGGTCAGAGTGAAGGTGTCGTCATTGCTGATCTTGAGGGTACTTCCCTGTATGGAAACACTATTGAGTTCGCCGAATTCGTCATCAGATTCGATCTTTATGGCGTTTGCGTAGTCAATGAGCCAGATACCTTCAATCTGTGCAACGCTGTCGACTGCACCCTGGAAGACCTGGTTGACATGGACTTTCATGACAGTAACATCGTCTTCATCCTGGATGTCATCAAGTTCGACGTCCCAGGTGCTGTCACCTTCTCCAACATTGACTATTTCGTCATCTACGTGTTCTCCGTCCTTGTCGAATTCGAGCCAGACTTTCTCACCGTCAACATCTACCTGCCTAGCCTGGAGAGAGTATCCTTCGCCAAGGTCAAGGGTATCGCCGGTTTTGAGAGTGATCTTGTCATCGTTGTCCATAATAAGCTTGGCAAGTTTGTCAGCGCTGTTGGATTTCAGTGGAATGTATTCCTCTGCAAAGAAACCAATAACTGGATACTGGTCCCATCCAATGCTTGGCTTATTATATTCGTAGTCAACTTCCTTAACAGAGGTCTGGTAGACGAGGCCACCCTCTCCAATTACATTTCCATTCAGTTTGGAAACGCTGAGGTTTTCTGTTTGAACATTGTCATCAAGGTCGTAGTAGAAACCTGCAAAGTTGCTTGCGTCCCAGGTAGCTGGTCCGGAGGCGACACTTCCTCTTATTTCATAGGTTCCGGGCTCGGTAATATCTTTTGCGAGATAGAATCTGAGCACATTGCTTGGGGTGTCAGCGACTTTGAAAGACAGACCTTCAGCAAGTTCATTTGTGGAATCTCTGGTCAGAGTGAAAGTGTCTTCATTGGTAATGTTAAGGGTGTCACCATTAATGGAAACATCATTGAGTTCGCCGAATTCGTCATCAGATTCGATCTTTATGGCGTTTGCGTAGTCAATGAGCCAGATACCTTCAATCTGTGCAACGCTGTCGACTGCACCCTGGAAGACCTGGTTGACATGGACTTTCATTACAGTAACATCGTCTTCACCCTGGATGCCATCAAGTTCGACGTCCCAGGTGCTGTCACCTTTTCCAACATCGACGATTTCGTCATCTACGTGTTCTCCGTCCTTGTCGAATTCGAGCCAGACTTTCTCACCGTCAACATCTACCTGCCTGGCCTGGAGAGAGTATCCTTCGCCAAGGTCAAGGGTATCGCCGGTTTTGAGAGTGATCTTGTCATCGCTGTCCATAACAAGCTTGGCAAGTTTGTCAGCACTGTTAGATTTCAGAGGGATGTACTTGTCTGCGAAGAAACCAAGCAAGCTGTAGTTGTCCCAGCCAAGGCTTGGCTTCTCATATTCGTAGTCAACCTTCTGAATCTTGGTTGAATATACAATTCCGCCCTCTCCAATTACATTACCATTGTTTCCGGCAACGTTTTTAATGGAAAGAGTTTCGGTTGTTACGTTATCGTCAATATCATAGTAGAATGCTGCAAATTGAGTAGCATCAATTGTAATGCCATCGCCGACAATGTCGTCGATATTAGAGCCGTTAAACACAGGACCGCGGATCTCAATTGTGTCTGCTGCACTTGCGGCGGATGCAAATACAGTCAGAAGCATGAGAGCAGCCAGTGTCACTGCTGCGAATCTCTTCATTTTATTGTTCCTCCATGTTTGTTAAGATATGTCGTATGTAAGAAGAAGTGTCGGGATCAACACTTTAAGGGTTTCACCATTCTTCACCAAGTCAGACTTTTATATTTCGTCTATTGCCGAAGAGGATTTCATTCCCTCCTTATCCCTCTAAATTGGATTACAAGTGTTCTATAAAATAATTGCCTTATTAAATCTTTTGTGGTCTATTTCAGGGAAATTACAGAGGAAAAGCGCAAAACAACGATACAAATGACGGTAAATGTCGAAAGAACTCAGGCAATTTATTCGTCGTAAGTTAAATTAAAAGATAATTAGAAACACTTATAAAAGACTATGAAAAAAAGATTATATAATTATAAAATTTTAGGTTAAACAATTCTATTATATAATTTTAAAAATCCATCCCGTGAACTTATTTTGATTATATTTCAAACTTTTTATTTAAAAAACTATAAGGTCCCACGTTAAGCAGGTTTACATAAGGAGTTTAAATGTTTCCCTTAATAACGTTTTTTTAATGTTTAATAAATACACATTAAGTGGTTAACGTGTGGTTCAACTCCCACGATACATATAAACAATGAATAATTTTTCCGTTAAAGCTTAGCATGAGAGATTATGCTTGGATTATGTAAACCTCATAGCTAAACACAATAATGGATCGTCATCTCAAAATTCATGTTTAGCTGCATTTCATGGTGCAATTTTAAAGGAGCCAAAATAATTTTGATCAAATATACAATTGTAGATTATTTCTTGCACTTAACATCTTTTCACTAGTTTTGGTAAAAACCTCAGTTCATAAAAAACGTTGTGATTTTTTCATTTCTTGATTGAAAATCTGAATTAACAGGAAGAATCCGGTTTTCATTGAAATCAATATTCGGGATCTAAAGACTTCAACCCTGAAGTTGTATCACAAAGCTTGTGGCCAGTTACAAAATCTAATGATTTTGAGTTTTACGTTCATCACTGAGTTTTGTACTGAGTCGTTGGATAGGAGTATATTATATATTAGGTTTAACAGTTGCTAAGTTTAATACAGTTGCCTGTTTTGCAGAAACTGCATATCACTCCGTAATTTTTATCTTAAAATGTAAATTAATTTCTAACAGATTCTTATCTGACCTCGTTAAAATATAGCCTGGCGTAGTCAATTTACGGGAAGTTATTTTTTAAACTCGTCTTATTAAATATATATATCAATAAGTTCATTTTTATTAAAATGTTGCGTCATTTATGCTATATGTTATACTGACGGTTAGCAGTCTTATTAATCAAAAATTAGGTGGATTTTGCAGATTTGAAGAGAAAAATGAAAACAATTGTTTTATATATTACACAGAAAAACTTATAAACAGTTGACTAAAAGTAATTAATGGAGTTCAAATAAATGGATCGTGGAATGTCTATTTGAACTCCATGCGCCCGAAAGCAGGAACAAGATCATTTTGTGAGTATTTAAACTTATTTATCCTGCTTCTTGGGTAAAAATAATAAAGGAGTAGAATAAATGGGAATGAATAATAAACTTGGAACAACAACCCTATTTATGGCAGCGATACTACTTGTGAGTATAGCTTGTATACCAGCTGTGAGCGCGAGTCCAAACAAGGATAATACAGTTTCTGCGATTGGGACTCCTACCGTCAAGGCTTTAAAAGATATTGTGATCTTAAAAGTTTATCATTTAGATCAGGGTGCATCCAGAATTCATACTACGTATGTGGGTTCTAATAAACATCATTTTGACCCATATTTGATTTGGATGCCTTCATCTGGTTCACTGCGCCTAACTATTACTTCTCCCACAGGACAGGTATACGGTCCCTGGACTGACAGCTCTGATGGAAGTGTAAACGGTATGATAAATTTCGATTATATACCAATAGAATCAGCTGCTGGTCTGGAAGTTGGAGACTGGGTATCTACGATATATTGTATTAGTGGGCCTGTTGATTACTCGTATACAGTTACTGTTACCTGATGTCCATCTGAGTGTAAGTCTGTGATGGATCGTTTGTGCAGAGATTTTCTAAAGTCTCTGTATTTTATGTTTAGATTGGAATAGAAAACCCGTGAGAAGAATTCTTCTCACGGATTCTTTCTTTCCTTTTTTCTTAACTGCGACTTATTCCACTAATTATTGTGATACGCTCATCAACTGAGAATTTCCCGGTATCAACAATCATCCTCCTTTTAACCTCTCTTTTCCATATTCAGTGTTTTTAACCTCTCCTTTTTCATATCCAATTTTATCTTTATACATCTCATCATTTGTGATAACTTACATGTTCTTCTGAGATGAAGATACCAATTAGTCCATAGAAACCTATTTTAAAAAAACTATTTCAAGTGAGTATGCTAAATCACTAAAAAGACTAAGCCTGAGGATGCTTAGTATAGGAATGAACTCAAGGTCCAAAAACACTAATATCATTTATAAATAATTTTGGATTTTATAGTAAGTGCTTTTGGAACTTATGCAGTATTATTCAAAAAAGAAATCTTTTACGCTACTTGAATGAGAAAATGAATATTATTAAAAATTGACGATATAAAAAGAGAAATATAATAAAAACGTTATATGATATCAGTAAATTTAAAAGAAGGCAAAAAGGTCCGATACATTATAAACACAAGAAGAAGCTAAATAATAATACGAAACTAATAAGACCATTTCATAACCGAATAACAGAACATAGGTCTAAAAACACTAAGGGGAATTCACTTTGGAATGTAAAAATGTTATTCAGGATGCCATATGCAGGATAAAAGCCATCAAAGGCGTGGAAGATACGTATATTTTGAGTGAAGAGGACAAAGAGAAAATCCTTGAGCTTGAAAAGAAGGCCGAAGGAGCAGTCCTTATGGGGCTTGGTGTAGGAGATAATCAGGGAATAAAGGAAGTCTTCAAACGCCAGGTAATCATAGCCTTTACAACTAATATGAACTATGTCTGGCCTGAAGGGCCCAATGTGGTGCTTATGCAGTATGGAGAAAAGGTAGGTGAGGATGTTTACGATCCCGAGAAACTTGAGGAGTGTAAAAAGTGCAATGACATGCTGGTTATGGGGAACTTCGTAATATATAAGAATTCCGTACCTAAGCCAAAGGATGCAAAGAAAGAACCCATAACTGTAGTACTCCCACCACAGAAATGCCAGGATGTAGAATGTGTAGAAGGTGTAACAAGTGCTGTACTTGCATCTCCCTCCACTCCCTCAGATGAGTATATAAGGTCTACAATGGGTCTCAAACCGACAGTAGGACTCGGAACTTTTATTATCGGGTTTGATCTCTGTTAAGTAGCTGGTCTGTAAAAATCTATTCTGTAAAAATCTCTATTAGATAATAAATGAGGTCGTCTCTGTATAGTAAATGTTGAGCTGCCGTTTTACCTGTAGTAAATATATAGCTCATCCAAAAATCAATTTCACTACTACATAATGATCCTGAGTTCTCGATTGATTATCCACAGTTTGATTTGATAAATCATTTTGAGCTTTGGGATCAGCTCAAACACTATCAATAAGATCAACTAAGTGGCTTTTTTAAAACCAGAAAATACTTTTTGAAACTCTCAAAATTGATTTTTTTTATTTTGAATTGCCATATGAATAAAAAGCCGGAATCCATAAACCGGAAAGACGGAACTTGAGATGAAAGAAGATACTTATAATAAGGCCTGCAGGGAAATTCTTGAAAAAGTACTTGCTGGCGAGATCGAAAACGAAAGTCAGTTAAATAAGGCAAAAAAAGACTTCAGTAAACACTATCACCTGGCTAGCCTTCCCAGAAACGGAGACATCATAACTCAGGGATCAAACGAAGAGAAGGCATTAATTAAGGAATTTTTGAGACGAAAACCTGTAAGAACGATTTCCGGAGTTGCGGTAATTGCTGTAATGACCTCCCCGGCTCCATGCCCGCACGGAGTTTGTCTTCCCTGTCCGGGAGGACCAAATTCCACTTTCAAGTCACCTCAGAGTTATATGGGAAGAGAGCCTGCAGCCATGCGAGCGATACAGCATGGGTTTGACCCTTATTCCCAGGTGGAATCCAGGCTTTCCCAGCTTAAAGAAATCGGTCACGATGTAGATAAAGTTGAACTAATAGTCATGGGAGGCACGTTTTCTGCACGCAGTCTCGATTATCAGGAGTGGTTTATCAAACGCTGTCTTGAGGCAATGAACGATTTCACAGGTAGGGAGTGGAGAGAAAATGCCTGGAAAATCGGGAAATCTTTACCTTATATTCCTCTTGAGGAGGTACAGAAAGCCAATGAAAAAGCTGAGATCCGCAATGTAGGAATCACATTCGAAACGCGTCCGGACTGGGCGGGGGAGAAACATGTGGATGAATTCCTTAGACTTGGAGGAACTAAGGTAGAGCTCGGAGTTCAGAGTGTTTATGATTTTGTACTCACCCGCATGCAGAGAGGGCATGGCGTTGCGGAAATTGTTAGGGCTAACCAAATATTAAGAGACAGTGCATTCAAGGTTGGATTTCATATGATGCCTCATCTGCCTGGCTCAGATTCGAAACTGGACCTCAAAGGTTTCAAAAAGCTCTTTGAAGATCCTCGCTTCAGGCCCGATTATCTCAAAATTTATCCTACCCTTGTAACTGAAGGAACTCCTCTTTACAGGCTCTGGGAAACAGGAGACTACGAAGCTCTTTCTGACGAAGAAGCTGCTGAACTAATTGCGGATATAAAAGAGATCCTGCCTAAATGGGTAAGACTCCAGCGTATCCAGCGAGATATTCCAGCTTACCAGATCATTGACGGGGTCCGAAAGAGTAATCTCAGGCAGCTTGCAGAAGAAAAGTTGAGAGAAAAAGGAGGGAAGTGCCATTGTATCCGCTGCAGGGAAGTAGGACATACTGGCCTGAAAGGGAGAAATACAAATCTAAATAACATTGAACTGACTGTAGAAAATTACGAAGCTTGTGGAGGCACAGAGTATTTCATTGCATTTGAAGACCTTGCCGCAGATGTCCTCATCGGATTTACTCGTTTGCGCTTTCCTGCTGCCCCTCACCGCCCTGAACTGCAGGATGCAGCCCTGATAAGAGAACTGCACGTTTACGGTTCCATGGTACCTGTAGGAAAAGAAGCAAAACAAAAGGAATGGCAGCATAGAGGATATGGAAAGGAACTTCTGGAATATGCAGAGAAGATAGCACGTGAAAACGGGTATCGAAAACTTTCCATTATTAGTGGGATAGGAGCTAGAGAGTACTATCGAAAATTCGGGTATATTCTTGATGATGTATATATGTCAAAGGTTTTGAAAGACTAAGATTTGTAGTTCAAGAGGGGTCACTAACTTTAATCCTGTCACTACTTTAACTTTAAATTCTGAAACTAGTGTTATGTGTTATATCGATATACACCTAAAAATAGGCTTGGAGTCACTAACTTAAAACTTTAGTAAACTGTCAAAGTCCGGGGTATAAGAGAAAGTTTCAGATAATAACTTAATGCCTTGAGCTGAAAATTAAATTCCTATAAATAAGTTTCCGACTAAAAGATTTTTTATAAAAACGTGATTATATGTAAAAGGATTTTACAGAAAAATATTAAATAATATGGTATGGTATCGTATATCTGTTTTTAGATGAACAAAATCTTATAATGTAAAACCAGAAAAATCAATAAGAGTAAAAGTCTTATCCTGCTAAACTACTTTTCAAAATTTCCGGAAGAAATTAAATTTAAAGAAAAAAGACACTCAATTTGACTGATTATACCAGATAGAAAGAGAAAAAAAGCCAGTTTTTTACATGTCTAACTTTATAAAATAAAATTTAATAATTAGAAATAAGATTGAAAACGTTAGTAAAAAATTAAATACTATACGTCCATAACATAGGAAAAACCTTAAGTTTAAATGTTAGGTTTTGAAAAACGATTTGTAAACTCTAGTATTTCAAAGAGTTTTTAAAATAAAACTAACTGAAATTTAGAACTAGTGGACTCAAAATTAAAAAACAAATAATCGATTAATAAACCCTAAAATATCCCTAAAGAAACCCTAAAAGGCTCTAAAACACCTTAAGGTACCTGGAAATAAACGGTGATAAAAATGAAAATTAGAGTTGTAAGTTCAAAAGAAGAAATAGACACTTTAAAACTTGATGAGGAAATTATCCACCTTGCATTCAGACCATCCAACAAGGATATTTTTAAACTCATCCTGAAGTGTCCAGAAGTGAAAGCGATCCACATCCCAAGCTCATACAAGAAAACAATTTCCAGTTCTGCACAGATGTACCTTTCCATGCAGAATATTGCTTTACTTGAGGGTGATGTGTGGGGCCATAGAAAAGATATTAATGAGTACTCGGAAATCTCCCAGCGTGTTTTTGACCGCATACAGGAACTAAAGAAAGAAGGACTTTCCGACGAAGACACTGTTGAGAAACTCGTAAGAGAGACAAGACTCAGCCCAGACTTTGTAAGTTTTATTATTTCTAACTAAAACGCCACATAAGCCGGTCAGATCCTGATCGGCATCTATTTTTTATAATTTATTGCTTAAAATAGGCGCGGTGATAAAACGATTATTCTGTTCAAACCTTTTTTGACTTTTGAGTAGGCTTTTCTGAAACTTCTCTGAAATGAATTTTTCGTACTTTTCTGCCACTCCAAAATAATCGGATTTGGAATTTCTTCTATAGAGCTCTAGATAAAAACCTGGATACAATTGATAACAGTTAGTTTGGCAGTTTTATAGAATTAACGTTATTTTCAATACCGGATATTGGTTTAAGATAATCGGCTTAATTTTAGGTGATCAAAGCAGTTTCAAATTAATGATATCCAGTTTACTTATTAAGGAACTTAATAAATACTCAGTTTACTTATTCAGAAACTTAATAGATGTCAAGTTTACTTATTAAGGAACTTTATCCACGCTGACATATCTGTTCCTGTTCATTCAAGTAAAAAGAATTGCTTTCGGAGTAAAAAGCTTAAGTAAAATAGCGAGAAGATTTAACAGGATTTCATGACCGAGTTTGAACACATGCTTGTAAACTCATTTAATGCATACATTGAAGAAAACAGAATAAGAGCTATTTCCTACAGGCTTAAGCAACATAGATTTACTCCGCAGTTTCTTGATGTGCTTGTGGACTCTCTTAACCCAGATCTATACTTGGGAATTGAATGCAAAAGCATCTCAGTGGAGAAGGGAGCAAACGCACTTTACTTCTCTCAGCATTTTACAGTGGATAAAAATGGAACTCATCAGATAGAAAGAATTTCAAGCTATCTGAACAAATCAGGAAGACGTGGCTTTCTTGCAGTGGAGCTTCGCCTGGGACCCGGGCATGGCAGGGAAGCATATATGATTCCCTGGAACGATCTCGAAAAAAAATATTTTGCTCAGGATCTCAAACTTACGTTACAGGAGATACGGAATTTTCCTGAAATCAAAAGAGAAGGAAAAGATTATAGGGTTGATCCGAGGGAATGGGAAAGAAAATAAAGTCGGAAAAAGTGCTTAAACTGAGGCAAGTAGAAAACTGTGGAGAGAATAATGTCTGAGACAATGAAAACACTTTATAAAGAGGCGGCAAAGTGTGCCGAAGAGATTAAAAAGTATAAATCAGTCCATGTTGTGTCCCATATTGATGCTGATGGACTGACATCTGCAGGAATTATCTGCACTGCCCTTGAACGTGGTAATTTTGAATATACAACACGTTTCGTCAAGCAGCTTGATGAGAAAGCTCTTGATACTATCGCAGACGAAAACCATAATATTGTCATTTTTACTGATCTGGGAAGCGGAATGTGCGAACAAATAGAATCCCGTGAAATTCATGCAGTAATCTCAGACCATCACCAGCCTCAGGGAAGCTATCAGTTTCACCTGAATCCTCACCTTTTTGGAGCAAATGGTTCATATGAGTTGAGTGGCTCGGGAAGTACTTATCTGCTGGCTTCGGCCCTTGGGAAAAATCCGGATCTTTCCTCGCTGGCTATAGTAGGAGCAGTTGGGGATATGCAGCATCTTAAAATGGGGCAGCTTGTCGGGATCAATAGGGAAATTCTGGAAGAAGGAGTTAAAGAAGGAACTCTTCAGTTCAAAAAAGACCTGACTCTATTTGGAAAGCAAACTCGCCCAATTTATAAATTGATACAATATTCCTCGGACCCTTATCTTCCCGGGCTTACAGGGAATGAAGAGGCTTGCATTGAGTTTCTTCACTCTCTTAACATTTGCTTTAACCAGGATGAAAGTTGGAGGCGCTGGATTGATCTTGAGACCTTGGAAAAGCAGAAAATTGTCTCAGGACTCATCCAGTACTGCCTGAAATCAGGTATACCTTCGTACAAAATCGAACGACTGATAGGTGAGGTTTATGTACTTCTGGAAGAAAAAGAAGGTACGGAAATGAGAGATGCTTCAGAGTTTTCTACCCTTCTTAATGCCACTGCTCGTTACGACCATGCTGAGATAGGACTTGCAGTCTGCATGGGAGATAGAGAGAAAGCTTATGAAGATGCCCGCAAATTGCTTGCCGAACATAGACAGAACCTTGTTAACGGGCTCATGTATGTTAAAGAAAAAGGAGTCGTTCAGCTTGAAAATATCCAATACTTTGATGCAGGCTCGGAAATAAAAGAAACTATAGTGGGAATTATTGCAGGCATGAGTTCTACCTTAGTTGAAAACAGAAATCTTCCCATTATTGCTTTTGCAAAAACCGACGGAGGAATTAAAGTCTCGGCTAGAGGAACACAGGATCTTATTCGCAGGGGGGTTAACCTTTCGGAAGCAATGTCAATGATCTCGGCTGAAGTTGGAGGTGCAGGCGGTGGACACGATATTGCGGCAGGAGCAACTATTCCTAATGATAAAAAGGAAGAATTTGCAAGAAAACTGGATCTATTTATCGGAGAACAAATGCGAAAAAAGGCACGTTCAAAGTAAAAGAGCCAGCTTTCGGAAGTATATTCCGAGAAACTGAACTGAGTAGTAAGAAGTAAAGGCTTAATAAACACAAAGATTTTTAGAATATGACTCTTTGAGCATTAAACCAGATCTTCAATCCTGCTCATTTCTTTGAACGAAATTAGCTTTGACATTGCACTGGTGTCTATGGAAATCCCATATTCCTGTACAACAGCCATGGGATTTGTTCCTCCGATGACGACTATTCCAAGATGATCTCTCTCTATAGGAACATCCAGAACCCTTGTGTTTGGTTCCCCAACTTCCAAAATACCACTGAAGCCTGCATCCAGAAGGTCAGAAAGGCAGCTTTCAATTTCATCTCTTGCAACCATAGGAGCTTCCCTGAGATTTGCAAGAACCTTGCCTGANNCCTGTCCTGAGCATTTCAGACACAGAAGTAATGCCCTGTGACATCAGGATTTCAAGAGGATCTACGGTCGTACTTACATAAGTCAGCACATCAGTGAAACGCACAGGAATTCCATTGCGAATCTGAACAACTCCTCCAAGTTTAGGGTTTACAGGGATTCCTGCCTTGAGAAGTACGCCATCAATTGTAATGCTGCATACGGTCCCGATACCTACCTTTCCCTTTTCGACAGTCAGATCTCCAATGGATTCTCCCTCAGAGACTATCTTAACATAGGGGGTCACAGAAAGTCCGCTTGAGATTACCATTTTAAAGATCCCAAGCACGTCGTCCAGATCTTTTTTATCAATAAGCGAAAGATTAAGAATAATATCTCCATCCATTTTCTTAGGATCAAACGTAGTCCTGTACATAAGATCCTTTATTCTGGATGCTGTAAACTGAATACGGTATCCATTTTTTTGCATTTTGAACCTCCAGTAATTGAAGGTATTTATACTTATTATAATTACGTGTTATGTATTAGTTATGTACTAATAACCATAAATATATGCTTTAGGCCTTGTCACTTATTTTTGTGCTTTCACCTATCTTACAATCGAGCTTACTATAGGGCAGGAAATAAGAGTAGAAGTTCTCTGGGAGCACGAATCTGAAAGGAATAATAGAAATCCAGCCTGCTTAGACTGGAAAATAGCACATATCTCAGAGCACTCCTGTTAAGAATCCTGTAAAATCCTGTGGAGCCGTTAAAAATCTCAGTTTCTCAGTTTTATGCACAAGCTCATACATATTTTCTCCGTAGTCAAGCCCTAGCTCATCGTATGAAACGGGTTTAAGGTGGCGGATAGGTAGTATATTCCTGTAAAGAGGATTTTTGACAAAACCATCTTTAAGCAGAAAGTAAGAAGCTCCAGAAAGCCTTTTTATAGGTTCATAAACCGAGGAAAAGTCGCGACAAACCCAGTTTGCCATTTTGAGAATTTTATCGGAAGCGTTTATAGTCACATGCCCATATCCAGGAGGAACAATTACTAAATCCCCTTTTTCTGCTTTTATGACTACAACGTCCAGAACAAAATCTTCCTCTCCACTTTTTACCTTTTGTAGAAGATAAGTAGCAGAACCTTCAAGTACCTGATAAATTTCAGGATAGTTGACGTTTGTTCCTGGAACACGCGGATGGTAATGACCTACAGTTTTAACATATTCAGATCCAAGCATTGCGGGAGGAATTACAGTAATATCATACCTCAGGTGCTGAGCTTTGACTGCTTCAAGTTCAGAGTCATTTTTTGCAAGGTCCCTGAACATATAGTACACATCTTGATTTCGTACCTCTGTTTCTTCAAACCACTCCTTATCAAATACTACATCTTCCATATCATGGAGTTTTCGGACGTCTGCTATAGTGACTTTATCCCCGAACTTCATTGTAACTTCCATCGAGTTCCCTTTCCTATCAGAGCATATAGAGATATTCAGATTACAAACCAGAACTTGTATAAAGGAGCCAATATATTACCAGAGTTGACTATCAGAAACAGCAATATAAGTATAATAAAGTAACTGACGGAATATTATTGCAGCCTGATTTTTTACCTCTTGTTCTTCGGAGAACCTGAAAGATTATATCTCTCAGGCATTCAGAGCTTTTTCAACCATTTTAGGGTAGGTAAGCTCTATAATAGTTTTCAGATTAACTGTATCTTCTCTGTTGTACTTAATAAGTATATCCAGGGCTTCACAATCTCCTTTTTCATACTTTTTCCAGAGCCTCACGGCATCAAAACCTGTTATACCCTCGGTATCATCGCTTCGGGTGATCCCGAGTAGTTTTTCAATGTTTTTTAAACCTCCGTTATATCCTATTCGCCTTAAGGGGTACATAAGGTCTATATGGAGTTGATTGAACTCTATTTCGGGAAATTCGGATTTTATGAAAGGTAGATCAAAACGGGCGCCATTGAAGGATACAAGTAGCCTGTATTTTGAGAATTCTTCTACAATGTCATCAAGGTTAATATCTCTTATATACGTTTTTGATTCTTTTCCATCATAGATTCCTACAATAGTTATTTTATCCCGAGACTTGGAAAGTCCTGTTGTTTCGATATCTACAAATGCGGCAGAATCGGAAAATAAGGAATATGCTCTCCAGTGTTCTGCAGAGGGAAGGCATTGTGAAAAAAAACAATAGTCTTTTGCTGCAAGGTGTTCAGAAGATTTCCTCACCTCTTCGCAAATTCTGGCTTTTCGTGATGAAGGTATAGAGAGCCGGTCTTCCATCTCAAGAAATTCTCTCCAGGTATGTATGCCTTGAGCCCAGATTTTTCGTTCAAGGCCTTTCCCTACACCTGGAATATGAATGTATGTATTACTCAGCATGTTTCCCCTCAACATTTGGAGGTAATATTTTATAAAAATACTGCATGAAAGCTGAAAAGTATTCAAAAGAGAAAAACAGCAAATTCAAGAACTAGATATAGTATAAAGTGCGAACACAAATAGATATTATAATAGTAGCTGACCGATGATAGAGAGTCATAACTGACCGATGATAAAGAGTCATGTTACAGGATAAATTTTTAAAGCTGAAAATTCCAAAACTATTCAAAATAAATTACTTAACATAGGTGTGTATTTAATGGCTAAAATTTCCGTGATTGGTGCAGGAAATGTAGGGGCAACTACAGTCCAGCGGCTAGCTGAACTTGAACTTGGCGAAATTGTCATGACGGATATTGTAGAAGGGCTCCCGCAAGGAAAAGCCCTCGATCTTATACAGGCAGGAGCAATAAAAGGTTATGACACGTCAATAATTGGGACCAATAATTATGCAGATATCGCAGACTCTAATCTTGTAATTATTACAGCAGGAATTGCAAGAAAACCCGGAATGACTCGGGAAGATCTAATTAAAACAAATTCTAAAATAATAGCAGAGGTTTCCAGAAATATTGCAAAGTATGCTCCAGAATCTATAGTAATTAATGTTACAAATCCGCTTGACATTATAACCTACATAGCTATGAAATCAACAGGATTTGATACAAACAAAGTATTCGGAATGAGTGGAGTTCTGGATTCTGGACGTTTTGCAAGTTTTATTGCAGAAGAATTGAAGTGCTCGAAAAAAGATGTACAGACAATGGTTATAGGAGGTCATGGAGATCTAATGGTGCCTCTTCCTCAATATACAACGGTATCAGGAGTTCCGCTCACGGACCTGCTTCCAGAGGATCGAATTGCCAGGCTGGTAGAAAGGACAGTAAATGGAGGAGCCGAGATTGTGGAGCTTCTTAAACAGGGCAGTGCTTTTTATGCTCCGTCGGCAGCTATTGTCTCTATGGTGGAAGCCGTGATTAAAAACTCAAAGAGAATTCTACCTGCCTCAGCTTACCTCGAAGGACAGTATGGACAGGAAGGTATTTACTTCGGTGTGCCCGTAAAGCTTGGAGCAACCGGAGTCGAAGAAATTCTTGAACTCAAGCTCGATGAAAATCAGTACGAGATCCTCAGGAAATCCTCAGAAACTATTCGAAATGTGATTTCACAGCTTAAAGTATAAAGAAATAAATCAGACTAGTGTCGAGTCAAACACAAAATGTCGTATAAAATCGAGTGCAGTTATTAGGAATCATTGAATCCTTAACAATTGACTTGACACTAGAGAGAAACTGAAATTTAAAGAGGATTAAATTAGAATAAAAGAAAGGTTTTATAAAAGACTAAAGAGTTCTGCCCACAGGTAATCAAAATCTACCTGTTATTTACCTGTGAGCCAGAAAGACTCTTAAAAATATTATTCTTATTCTGGACAGTCAGGGAAAAATATAAAATAAGCGTACCTTTCGAATAAACAAAAGTAAGAGCAGTTTAACTTATTTTGAACTTCCTCTTCTTAATTAAAATGCTGGATAATAAACTTAACAAAGCAAGACCGCTTTTATCTCTCACTAATTTAAATAAGAGGATCTATTATAATAATGACTGGATTCCAGTCTACTGAAAATGCTAGATAAAACTGGCAATCACATAAAACTGGCAAAACTGTAAGATATATAAGTATGTTTTTCATATAAGGTTAGGAGAAAGATTTAAATTAATTTACAAAGCAGGGATATAATGCGCGCAGAACTTACATCACTTTTTGGTTTAAACGTATACACAAACGCTGGCGTTTATGTAGGAAAGTTGCAGGATCTAGTAATTGATATAGAAGATCAGAAAATTACCGGGCTTGCTATCTCGGATATTAATAGGGAACTTTTTGACCTGACTAGCAGGGGCGTAATTATTCCTTACCGATGGGTTATAACGGCAGCAGATATCATAATTGTGAGAGACGTAATCCAGAGATACAAAAAACGAAAAGAAGATTAAGTTTATCTGAATAGTATATGAAAGACCGGGAAATTTATGCTGAGATGCGCTGTATCCCTCCTGTGGTTGTGCGCGCGGACGGCAGGAATTTTAAAAACACACTTAGGGGTCTGGGCTTTGGAAAACCCTATGATCAAACTTTCGC
Organism: Methanosarcina sp. UBA7; assembly: GCA_002508465.1. Taxonomy (GTDB): domain Archaea; phylum Halobacteriota; class Methanosarcinia; order Methanosarcinales; family Methanosarcinaceae; genus Methanosarcina. The sequence continues at coordinate 19,607 of DAQQ01000235.1, forward strand.
CAGGGCAATGGCGGATACTGCTGAGCTCTTTATAAAGAAAAGTGGTTTAAGCCCTCTCTTTGCCTACACTTTTTCGGATGAAGTTAGTTTTCTATTTATCGAACTTCCCTTTGAGGGAAGAGTAGAAAAAATTGATTCTGTCACGGCAAGTTTTCTGGGAAGTGCACTTACGATAAATTTGGAGCTTGAAATACCTGTGGCTTTTGATTCCAGAATAGTATTTCTTCAAAAAGAGGATATTCCTGCGTATTTTCACTGGAGGCAGCTTGAAGCCTGGCGCAATTTTGTGGCAGCCTGGGGATATTATACTCTGAGACATGAAGGAATCGATAAGATTAAGGCTTCGAAATATCTCATAGGAAAAAAAGAATGTGAAGTCCATGAAATGCTTTTTGAGAGAGGAATAAATCTCGCAACGCTTCCTGCCTGGCAGAGGAGAGGAATCATTATTTCAAAAGAAAAATACGAAATATCTGGCTTTAATCCTATACTTGATAAAGAAACAAAATCTCTGCGTAGAAAGGTCATTCAAAATTGGGAAATCCCAAATTTCAAATCAGAAGAAGGTACGACGTTTTTACAGAAACTTATTAATAGGAACTAAGGATTTGAAAGTAAGAAAATAAAAGGAATGTAGAGGCAATGGACAGACTCGAACTTATAAAAAGAAACGTTCAGGAAATCGTAACTGAAGGAGAACTTGAAGAGCTTCTCGATAAAAAAGAAGCTCCTCGTGCCTACGTAGGATACGAACCTAGCGGAAAAATCCATATGGGACACGTTCTTACAGTAAATAAACTGATTGATCTCCAAAAAGCCGGATTTGAAATTACTGTTCTGCTTGCGGACGTGCATGCTTATCTCAATCGGAAAGGCACGCTTGAAGAAGTCCGAAAGATTGCAGACTATAACAGGCGCTGCTTTATTGCCCTCGGGCTTGACAAAGAAAAAACTAACTTCGTTTATGGGTCTGACTATCAGCTTGGAGCAGAGTATATGCTAAGTGTTCTCAAACTTTCAAGGGCAGTGACTCTGAATAGGGCTCGTAGGAGCATGGATGAAGTCGGTCGTGCTATGGATGATCCAACCGTTTCTCAGATGGTATATCCACTGATGCAGGCTATTGATATCGCTATGTTAGGAGTTGATGTCGCAGTTGGAGGTATTGATCAGAGAAAAATCCATATGCTTGCCCGTGAAAACCTAAAGAGTCTTGGATTCGAAACCCCAATCTGCATTCATACTCCAATTCTCCTGGGATTGGACGGGACCAAGATGGCTTCATCAAAGGAAAATTTCATTTCGGTAGATGACACTGAGGAAGAAATCTACAGAAAACTTAAGAAAGCCTACTGCAAGATTGGAGATACGGAAGAGAACCCGGTTCTTGCTCTTTTCCGCTACCATATATTTCCTAGATACGAAACTGTTGTCATAGAGAGACCTGAGAAATTCGGTGGAAATATAACATATACGAACTACGAAGAAATGGAAAGCGCTTTTGTAGCAGAAAGTGTCCATCCGATGGATCTGAAAAATTCAGCCGCAAAGTACATAAATGATATTCTGGACTCTGTCAGAAAAGTTCTGCTTTAAATTATGGAATGGCCGGGCTCTTCTCGGCCACTTCATAGAAAAATATAAATATAGGATCTCTGTCCAAAATATAAGATTCAGGTTCATGTAAAACTTATTGCTTAAAATAAGAGACTTATTTTAGAAATAAAGGAAGCCTCTGGATAAAACGTTATATAGCTATAAATCATAGAATATTTGAAGGGTCGTCTAGCTATTCAGGGTGCTTTTATGAAATATATTTACCAGGACTCTACAGAACTGCCTGTACAGCGGGATTTCACTGAGGATCTGAGAACTTTTTTAGATATAACTTCCCAAGTAATCCCTCTGGAAAACTCTATAATAGAGATAAAGTGCAAACAGAAAGAAGCGCTTCATGAATTGAAGAGTAGAATAGAAGGAATGAATAATTTTGAAAAGAGGCTTGAGACTTTACTTAGAAAATTAGTTAATGAAATTGATGTAGAGGACGTTATACCCTGTACTAACGCAATCCTGCAAACCTGCAGTGAGAATCTTGGGAAAAGAAGGGAAATCTTGAAGGCCGAGTATGTAAACATAGAAAACGGGACTCCTGATGAATATAAAAAAATTGAAGAAAGAATACTTGATGTTCTTAGCAGGTTCTTAATTGCAGGAGTTTACGGAGCTGAAAAAAGATTTGAGCTTTCCAGTAACACAAATGACATTTCAGGCGAGATGGAAGGTTGGGTCTCGGGTTTGCAGTATCGTTACACGCTCACTTTTACAGAAGAAAATCTTACAGTAGAAAAACTACTTGGGAGCTTAAGCCTGCCAGGATGGGCGCGGGCAGGCATCCTGAGAAAAGAAGAAAAAATAAAAATGTATAACCTTTCTGACTTCCTCATAACTTTCCTTGAATATGACACCCAAAAAAATGTACGCATATCCCTGGAAAACAAAAAAGCAAACCGAAAATTCAGGATAGAAGGCGGAGATCACAGGTATTTTGTATATGAAGACGATAAGGAGATCACCTCGGATAAAGAGCTTGGGGATTTCATTGATATGGAAAACCTGGCAAGAATCCCTGAAAAAATTCAGGCTTATTTTAGGACAAGTGTTAGCACTTATAACCTTTCGAAAATTCTTCTTGACGAGGAGGATGCCGTTTCCACTAATCAGATCTTCGATTGCCTGAAAGTTATTGCCGAGCAGTATGGAGTAATTGTTCAGGAGTGCCTGGCTAAAGGTCATAATAAAGAAGAGATAACCATCAAAATGGAAGAAGCTGATGGCACACGGACTGAAAAATACATAACAAAGACCGAAATCTATGCCCAACTGGCAGAGGTCGGAAGTGAAGGTATTGAGATTGCCGGAATACTTGGTGTTGACAGCAGAACTCAAATCAAAGACAAGAAATACCTTATTGTTTAAATTGTCTAAACTTTTCTTGCATTTTACTTTTTAAGGTTTATTTATTATTCTAAGACTCTGGTAAAATTTCGAAATTTGTGTCATAATTTTTATTTTATTTCTTTTATGTATTCTTCTTACTATATTTTGCTTTATCTGATAATGCTTTTCCAATTATTCTACTTCTTTTTATCATTTTACGTTGTGAGTTTTAACATTTCTAGATATTTTATTCAAACACATTAAAAAATAAATAAAAAGGACATAAATGTTAATAGATAATAATTAACTCATAAATAGAGAACATGAAAACTATAAATAAAAATCTATACATGAAAAAAATAGAAATCTAATTATAGGGAACTAACGTAGGGAGATAGAACATAGTCACCTTACTTCAAGAATAAATTGCAATATATAAAAGATAATTAGATAAAATTTTACGTATGATTATATGGCAATTATAGGGAAAACATAAATTAAAATGCCTGGACTTTGGGAAAAATATTGAAAGCTTAGACAATAAGGAATTTATGTAAAGCAAAAATGTCCTTGAATTTGACTACCACATTATATTGGGACACTCACTGAATATAATAAGGATTTTTATTTCTACGAACTGTATGATTACAAATCAATAAGCTACTGACGTATCGGAAATTTCGGTTTACGGATGTAGGGGTAGAGGCCTATGAAAATGAAAGCCGATTTTTTAATTTCTGTAATTTCTGTATTATTAATTATGCTAATAATTTCTGGGATGATCCCAGGTATGGCATGTGCTGCAGATAATAATGAAGCAGACCCTGTAGATTCAACCAGTGATTTAATAATAGAGAGTATTTCGTGTAATCCAGAGAATCCAGAACCCGGAGAAGCTGCAACCATTGAAATAGCAATAGTAAACCAGGGGACTGCAGTCTCAGATAAAACAGAGGCAGTGTGCAAAATAGGGAATGAAGATTCGAAAGATATACCAATACAAGCGATAGAACCGGAGAATACTTTGTTAGTCTCATTTGACTGGACTCCGGAAAAAGAGGGCACAGTGAAAATAACGGTAACAATGGGAGATAGAAAAAAAACAATTGAAGTTACAGTGGCAAAAGAAAAATCTGCAGATCTCGTGATAGAAAGCCTCACGGCGGTTCCTGAAAATCCAGAGCCTGAAAGTGAGGTAACTGTTAATGCGTTAGTCAAGAACAAGGGAACTAAAGTCTCTGAGGCGACCAAACTAACGTATAAAATCGGGGAAACAGACCCAAAAACGGTAAAAGTACCGGAAATCGATCCGGAAGATAGCTCGTTAGTCTCGTTTACCTGGACTCCGAAAGAAGAGGGCACAGTGAAGATAAAGGCAGCAGTGGGAGATAGCAAAAAAATAATTGAAGTCACGGTGGCAAAAGAAACATCTTCGGATCTCACAATAGAAAGTCTCTCCGTTGATCCTGGAAATCCGAAAATTGATAGTGGAGCCATTATCAAATCATTAGTTAAGAACACAGGAACTGAAGCCTCAGAGCCTACAAATATAATCTATGAAATTGGTGAAACCGAGGAAAAAGAAGAAGTCCCTGCAATAGAGGCTGGATCGGAAACATTAATTTCCCACACCTGGACAACTCCTGACAAAGAAGGAACAGTGTCAATAAAAGCCTCTTTAGAAGACATAGAGAATAGTGAGAAAGAAATTTCTGTGAAGGTAGTAAAGGAATCACTTCCGGATCTGATAATTGAAGATCTGTATCCAGAATCATCAACACAACCTGAAGTCGGAAAACCTTTGAACTTTATCCTAAAAGTAAAAAATATTGGAGAGGAGACTGCCAGTAGTAGTACTGCAAAATATAGCTTTAACGGAGATTCAGAAGGCGAGATCTCTATCCCTGAACTTTCAGCAGGGACAAGTACAAGTGTACAATTTTCGTATACCCCCGGAAACGAAGAAAACATCATTGTAGCAGTGGTTGCAGATTCCGAGAAGACCGTTAGTGAAAGTAACGAAGATAATAATAAAATGTCAAAAACCATAAGTATAAAAAGTGAGCTTCCTGACCTGAAAATAGAATCTATTTCTCTGAGTCCTGAAGAACCTCATCCTGGAGAGAATACAACCTTTACGGTAACAGTGAAGAATAGTGGTTCTGCAGCTGCGGAAAACAGCGAAATTAAGTATGATATCAAGGGAAATAATGAAAGTTATGCGGGAGTTGCATCGATACCAGCTCTTGAAGCAGGTGAAACCGGAACAGGCACTTTTTTCTGGACTCCTGAAAATGAAGGGCAAATTGAAGTAAAAGCAACCGTAGATGCAGAAAACATCATATCCGAAAGTGATGAAACCAATAATGAGTTCACAAAAACCGCAACCGTATATAAGGAAACAGTTTCAAGCGATTCGGGAAATGAGAGTTCAGGCTCTTCAAGTAGCGACTCCGAAAATGAGAGTTCAGGGTCTTCAAGCAGTAACTCAGGAAGTAAGAGTTCAGGATCCTCAAGCGGTAGTTCAGGAATCGCCATTCTTTCTAAAGAGCCAGTAAGCAATGTAGAGGCAAAGGAGCTTGCCACCGGAAACGTTCAAAGTGGTTATCATGTCAAGTTCGATTTTCCGGAAGGCGTCACATGCATTACATATCTCGAGTTCGACCCAATAAAGACA
>DAQQ01000286.1:0-19337 GCA_002508465.1 Methanosarcina sp. UBA7
GTAGACTTGACAGAACCTTTCAGGACATCTCTCATTATTTTTTGCAACAGAACCAACGTAACCTACCTATGCACGCTTTCATCTTCAAACATTTCCAAAATCAGAAATTTTGTTCTTAAGGGGAATTATATGTTTTGGGGTTTCGTCTGCATTATCTAACTCCCCTTCCAGTGTATTGTTTGTACTGTTAAAGCCATATGTTACTTTAATTTCAGCATTAGAACCTGCAGTATTACCTTTTAAGGTATTATTTTGAGAATAATGAATTATAACTGAAAACGAATATCCACCTTTTACAATAGTATTATTCAAAATTTTATTATTATTTGAATTTTCAAGACGAAGGCTGAAATAGTTATCTAAAATAGAGTTATTATTTAGCTCATTGTTAGAAGAATTAGTAAGGTTCACACCTCCCCAGTATTTTAATATAGTATTGTTCATTAACTTATTGTCATTTGAATCTTCTAAACAAATTCCTCCTATTCCTCCTCCTCCATTATCTAATTTGGCAAATAGTTCAACATCTGAGAAATTATTGCTACTTAGTTGATTATTAGCAGAATTCTTTAAATAAATTCCAAAAAAATTGTCATTCATTTCATTATCATCTAGAGTATTCCTGTTTGAATTATTGATGTAAACGCCATACATGTTATAACTTAATTTATTTCCAGTTATGTTGCTATCAGAACCACTACAATAGATGCCAGATTTATTCTGTGATCCAGTTATATTGAAACCACTAACCGTTACGTTGTTTGCAGTTATATGAAATATATCTTTTTCTGGGTCTGCAGCCTGAACAATAGTGTTATTAGTTTCTCCTTTCTTTGATATTATACTCAAAGGTTTGTCAATAACCAAATTCTCTTTGTATAATCCAGAGGAAACAGCAACAGTACCACCTGAACTTATATTGTTTATCGCGCTTTGTATTGAATTCCCTGGGGACACTTCAGCATTTATCGAATTGCGGTTGACATTTTCAAGACCTTGCTTGGGATACACTTTACTATCCTCTGTGTTGAAAGTATAAAATGTTGAGAAAATATAAATGATCAAGGCAGTAAAAATTAATAACAAAATAATTAGTAGTTTTGTATTAATGTGTGGCATACCAATCAATTCCTAAAAAGGATTGGGTGTTAAGGTCTCACCCATACCGGTGTTGCACTGCGCCAATTTCCATAGGTAATATAGTGAGCCGCACTTGTATCCCATCCATCATGGAGATTCAAGTACTGAGTAGTACCTTGGTAGTAATAGCCCATACATGTAACAGCATGATCACCATAATTACTAGAGCCTCCAACTCTAGCTCCAGCGCCGTTCATGCACAGGACAAACGGTCTATTTGCATTGATTTCTGATACAACATGACTCATGTACATAGTACTGCTATATGTTATGGCATCAAAGTTAGTATAACCATGGTTACTACAAACTGTTTCTATTCTTGCCTCGCAGAGTCCTATCTTATGAAGTTCAGTTAAATATGGAAAATTGGTTTAGACTTTATAAAATAATTAACATGATCGTTTAAAAAAGTTTCTGAAGCTTTGATAACATATATCGAATCAATTATGAAATGAACGGTACCAGATATTTGTGAAGAGATTATCAAGAATGAATATAAAAAGAGCGAAAAAGCAAATAAGGGTCGTTTATGGGAATTTCTGTGAGATCTTATTACTTTTTTGTGATAGTTTCTATTAGATTATTCAAAAAAAGATATTTTGAAAAGTTGGAAAATTGAAAAATTGAAAAAAAGAAGAAAACTTGAACAAGGAAATTGGAAAAGGAAAAGTGCTGAAGAGAATTTACGCGAGAAAAAGAGTAATGTAGGCGGGCGGGAGCTCAACCCCGTCCAAAGGGTTTCATTTTTGTATTACAGGGTCCTTTTTGCTAGTTTTATGTTGGCTTTTTGAAGGCAGCCCGGAACTATTCTGAGATTTTTGTAACTGACCCCGATGAATAATATACTCAGTATCTTTTTTCTTCTATCAAATATTTTTTACTCACTTACTTACATTCACAAAAATAGTATGTGGCAAATGCCACAGAATTACTCTTTAACCGTGATATAACTCTGCTTCGTATTTGTTGTGCTTCCGTCCGCATTTGTTACAGTTAGGCTAACATCGTAGACCCCTGGATACCTAAATGTGTGGACAGCACTTCCAAAGTGGTGCGAATTCCAATCGCTGCTTGTTTCGTGTTCAAATTTTCAGAAGTAACTGGTTGGGCTGCCTGTGACGCCAGTGCTGTAAAAGTGAACAGTCAGGGGTGCAGTTCCGTATGTTGTGTCAGCGTAGAAATCTGCTGTAGGTGCTTGTGCCATTGCAGGTAGTGGAATGGCTAATAGAGATAGCAAAAACAGTAGTACAAATAGAATTTTACTTTTCATATCCTTTTCCTTCCTTTCCCTTATATCTGTTTGACTTGATCAATTACATGATTATGTTTTTTGTACATCCAGTTGCAGTACTTATAAAAGGTAATTCTACAGCTAACTATCGATGTATATTTGCAAAGAATTTTATTAGAGTATCTGTATTCGGTTTATGTACTATTTTTTTACATTTCGTTAAATACGTTTTTAACATTAGATATCAGGAATTAGTGTTTGATTATATAATAACTATAGAAATATAAATAAGGATCTAATAATATATGAAAGTCGATATAGACGGCAATCAGCAAAAATCCTTAAAGAAAGGGTCCATTGAAAAAATGATTAAATGCAAAAACTTGCTAAACCTGTTAAAGAAAATTGGTTCTTTGCACTCGTGCCTTTGGCCTTCTTACGTTAAAGAAAACTAGAATTGCTGCTTTTTTGAATCTCATTCGGAGTTTCAGAATATCAGTGATGTATTACCGGAAAAAACAGCAATTATTTAACGGAAATGATCATTTTTAAAAATTAGAAAGAGGAAATCTAATCTCCTCACTTAGTAACTTTTACAAGCTGACTCTTTGAACTGCTTCCTACCTTATTAGTTTCCATTAAAGTAACCTTAAATTTTCCAGCTTTTGTATACTTATGTGACGGATTCTTTAAAGTGGAAGTTGAGCCATCTCCAAAGTTCCATTTTTCAGTCATATTTACTCCTTTGCTTGTATCTGTGAACTTGACTGTTAACGGTGCTTTCCCGCTTGACTTTGACATTTTAAAAGAAGCTACCGGAGCTTTAATAGCAACAAGAGGTAAGTAATCAATATTTTTACTATTTATAGCATAGGAGGAATCTGCAATTCCATCATAGTTCTTATCAGAAGCTGTCTGAGAGAAGCCTTTGCCATTAGGAGCGCCCCAGAAGTTCCCGCCAATATAAGGTCCTAAAACGATATTATAATCTGGAGTTTTAGTGGTATTCCAGGAACCTACACTGCCAAAAGATGTTGAACCGAATACTATGTTCTTTTTGTTGTTAAAGTAATTATCATAAACATCACCGCTACTAAATCCATGAAACTTAATTCCTACATTGCAGCCAGTTATTTTATTTTTTGAAATTAATGCACCTGTTGTTGATCCAGCTCCTTCAAATAACTCTATTCCAATATCCGTATTCTTAATTTTATTTCCAATTATATCTACGCTAGATTCACTTAAAAAAATTCCACCATTTGTAAAATCGTTGTTTTTGATAAGATTACCAGAAGCCATATCTCCAGAAATAGAAGCATCACAAGAATAGAAATAATTATTTCTTATTATTTGACCACTTACTGCTCTGCCACTTAAATCAATTCCATTTTTTGTGATAGAGAATCCGTTTATATTAATATTGCTTTGTCCGAAATCACCACTATAGGTGTCAATATAATCATAGAATCCATTAACCTTCGGATAACCTTTTCCAAGAATTGTTAAGCTACTTTTTGTAATATTAACGTTCTCACGATAAGTTCCAGAATTAACAATAATAGTATCTCCTTCATGAGCGGCGTTTACAGCTTTTTGAATTGTCTTGTATTTTTCTTTGGGTCCTACTTTTAGAGTGGCAGCTGATGCGGTGGATGAAATAACGATCAAACATAAAATCATTGATATCGATATTAAAACCACTTTCTTGTTAATTTTCATGATTTGCACTCCTGTATTGAAATTTTAGATATAAAATAACGAATGTTTAGATTTGTTTTATAGTATTAAACTTTTTCATTTTAATTAAATATTTACAAAATTAGTTTATATTGTGGTACTAAGATGAGTTCGCCGAAACAAAGTAACGCGCAGGTTTTACTAAAAATTTTCATGTTTTGAGATAAATATTCAGATTATATAGGATATCGCCTTATACGATGAAAAATTCATAAAATTAAATAAAAAATTACAGACTAAATAAAATCTGTACGTCATAAGTCAGATTAAACTACAGTTATACCAAAAATGAGTCAATTAGAGTTAATTAAACGTTCTATAGATCAAAATTAAACGTTCTATAGATCAAAATTAAACGTTCTATAGATCAAAATTACTATCTAAGGCTAGATAAGACCTACTCTACAAGATAGATAAACTCACTATGAAAGACAGAGAGCAGCCAAAATCCCTGTTTTTTCTAAAAAGATATGCGGGTCAGATATCAAAGTTAACCCTTACTACCTCGCACTCTGGCAGGTTTTCGATATGTACGCCTTCCGGTGTTCCGGTTACCTCAAGACTGTCAAACTCATTTGAACCGCAAAGTACGTCCTGATTCGGATGAGTGCCAGGAGTAATATTGCAGCTTAGAACAGTCTTTTGGCCAGCTGACACTACAATTGGAAGCCTTGGGGATGCAGGGTGGTTCTTTGGAAGAACGATTAAGGGTGACCTGATTTCCCGGATCATAAAAAGAACGCATTTAAGCCCGTTTTCAGTTTTCTCATCCACAGACAGCGCAGAAGCAACAATCAGGTCATGAGGTTCCAGTCCGAGTACAATCTCTTCATTTTCTGTTTCCAGAAAAAACTGTCCATGCGGGCCTGCTTTCACAATAGCCACTGTTCCTGCCGTGCCGCGCAGGAGAAGCATTTCACTTTCCTTAAGTGAAATATCTTTAGAAGAGGTCGGTTCTTTCATGTTAAAAATAAGTGTTTAAAAAATCCAGCAAATTATCAGGATTCTGCTACATTTTTAGACTGGCAGGAAGGGCACTTTACGTTTTTGCCAATGCCTTTGAATCTGTTCCCACAGTCTTTACATACATAGTCTTTAACCGGCAAATTTCCTTCCATATCCAGATCAAAAGAGTCTCCAACACTACACATCATTATCACCTCATGGTTTTATCGATGAGCTCAGTAATAATTATATTACCCACATATTACTACTCATACTTCTCCAATTAATACTTTTCCATACCAGTTCCTGAGGGCATTTTCTGCTCACAGCTTGCCCATCAAAGCAACTGTTTCCGCAAACGAAGCAAAAATCGGAACAAAAGAAAATTTCCTGCCTGAAAAGATGTAGAGCGCTTAGATATATTAATTTCTTAAAAAATATAGTTTATTGATCAGTGTAACTTTTCTTCTCTTGATCTTTTCCAGATCTTAAATCCTCCATAGTAAGATAGGTACAGAAATCCGATTATGCTGCTGATCCCATAAGAAATAAAACGCTCTAAAAGAACGAAACTGCTTGCAGATGCAAGGGATAAACCAAAGTACATAAGTAAAGAGATCAGGCCTCCTTCAATTATTCCTAGGCCTCCTGGAGTTAATGGTAAGGCTCCCAGAATAAAGGTCAGGATTGAAATTGTTACAATCAGGCTTAAAGAGAGGTCAATATTCAGAGCTAAAGCAACCAGTTTGAGACGTATTACATCAAGAATCCAGACTCCACAGGATAGAAGGAGAACGGGAATAAAAGATTGTTTAAATATTTCCCAGTTTTTCTGTACATTCCGAAAGAGAGAAATTAATTTTTCTCTAAAGAACCACATTATTATTCCTGCTGCCAGAAAGATCAGGAAAAACAGATGTACTGATTTTAACGTTAAATTGTCAATTGAAGGCAGGAATCTGATCTCTAAAGCCGGAAAAGCATATAGAATATAAATTGATAAGAAAAAAACAGGAATTGCTTCAACCAATCTTTCAAAGAAAACTGTTTTAAAAGCATTGATATAGCTTATCCCGAAAAGTTTATTGGCCCAAAGGATTCTGAAAGATTCTCCCGCTGCCATGTTCCCTCCCGGAGTAACGTTATTTACGAATATTTCTCCGAAATAAACAGGAACAAGACGTGTAACTTTTATATTGTAGTCAATACAGTAGAGAACCTGCTGCCAGCGGACAGAAAATAAGTATACGCTCAGCAAGTATACCGAGATTGCTAGAAAAACATAACGTAGCTTTGTTTCCTTGAGTGTTCCCCATATCTCTTTCATAACAGGTACGATCTCTGGCCAGTAACTGCGGACAAGATATACACCTGCTGCGAGCAGTAACAGGGCCACTATGAGTTTTATCAAAGTTCCCATCTTCAAAGATTTACCTCACAAGGATTCAGGGCCTTTTTTCTATAAGCAGTTTTTCTATTCCTAACCGAAACAGCCTTATCTCACTAGCTCTCCTACTCTGAATTTACTTTCAGAACCTTGCTTTTTAAATAATTAAACAAATTTCAGACTATGCAAACACTTTTAAGAGTTTTGGAATAAAGAAGAAATTTCGGATATCTGGCAAGTCTTCACTCTATCATGCGCTTTTTGGGTCACATTCCTTTTGGGTCACGTTTGCTCTGAATAAACGCAATAATGCCTGAGAGTAATGAAACAAGAACGACTCCAAGTATTAGAAAGCTGAAGTTATCCTTTACAACTAACAAGTTTCCAAAAAAGTATCCTCCAAAAAGGAATGATGCTACCCATAAAACTCCTCCAATGATGTTGTAGCTAATGAATGTCGAATATGGCATTGTTCCAATTCCCGCTATAAACGGTGCAAATGTACGGATAACAGGGATAAAGCGGGCTATAATTATCGTTTTCACCCCATACTTTTCAAAGAATAAGTGTGTACGGTCAAGCTGCTTCTTTTTTATAAACCGCATATTTTCATGATTTGTTACTCGATTTCCGAGGAAATGACCAATGTGATAATTGACAGTATCTCCTGCAATAGCTGCAAGACATAGTACAATAAGTAGAGTGAGTAAGTTGAACGAGCCACTGGCAGCCAGAGCTCCGGTTGCAAAGATGAGAGAATCACCCGGTAAGAAAGCAGTTATCACCAGACCTGTCTCACAAAAGATAATAGCGAACAATAGTAAATACGTTAGTAAACCATATTCGTTTGTTATTTCGCTTAAGTGAGCGTCCAGATGCAAAAATAAATCGATAAAATAGCTTTGATCTGCCATGTCAATACTTCTCTATTATATATTCTTCTTCCATTACTAAATAAAATAATTTTATAATTATGTATCTTTCTTTGCTTATTATAACTGCTGTTTATACTTAACTGCTACAATCAAAAACAATCTAAAAATGAAAAATTCTTTAACTTTGAGCCTTCAGAACATACCGAAGATTCAGAAATCTCAGTTCAAGAATTACTTATATATCTCTAATAATTTGACGATCCAGCTAGGAACTGAGTTTTTTCGAAATTCTCTCAAAACGTAAAGAGTTTTTCATACCTTCGGTTCCATTGAAGTTTATTATTCTCTTTTACTGAGTGCTGAAACAGTTGGAATACAGAAAACAATTAAATGTGCCATATTTTATAAAGTTATACTTTTTCATTTCTACAGAGTTACTTTTCCATCAGACTTGAACAAGCACCCATCAAATTTGAGGAGTACATACTCAAATTTGAGTAGATACCCAATTCAAATTGAACAGATCCCTATCAGTTTGAAAAGGTATAACACTTGCCTTTCAGTACACATTTACCTTTCCAGATTTGTCATATAGCTCATCCCGAAACTCAAAATTGAGCCTTCGAATCTCAAATTTTCAACAACCGATCGTGTTTCTGATTATGAAAAATGTTATGAAATTCTTATTAATATGAGAAACAAATTGGTTTTGGGATGAGCTCATAGATTATCGTTTATTGTTCTTTTAAGTAATCTGAGCCACACAATGCTTAGCGTTCCCACAACAAATACGATTAATAAGTCATCACCGTGCAGTAGTGAGAAACGGAACATACTTCTTAACGCAGGGACATACAGAACCAGAAGTAAACCTGAAAGCGCTCCTACCAATACATATTTCAAAGCTTTGTTCTCGGAAGACAATGTTTTGACCAGGCTCTGGGACCAGGAGAGATTTGCCACGATTAAAGTCAAGTTTGCGATTACGAGTGTCGCAAAGGTAAGCGTGCGCGCATCTACTTCACCTTTGCCCATATATAGTGCGTACAGGAAGACAGCAATTACTCCCGCAAGCATGCTTATTCCCTGTACTAGACTGAGGGCCAAATTTTTTCTTCCGAACATTCTTTCCTGCAAATTTCGAGGCGATCTGTTCATTATATTTTTTTCTTCAGGTTCAGCTTCAAAGACTGTTGAACAGGCAGGGTCAATTATCAATTCCAGAAATGCTATGTGTGCAGGCAAAAGAACAAGTGGTAAATTAAACAATATAGGGAACAGCGCGAGTCCTGCAATGGGCATATGGACTGAGAATATGTAACCTATTGCTTTCTTTAGATTATCGAAAATCCGCCTTCCAAGCCTGACGGCTGCAACTATGGAAAAGAAATCATCGTTCAGAAGGACAATCGATGCAGATTCACGAGCTACATCCGTGCCCCTTTCTCCCATTGCAATTCCAATATGTGCCGATTTCAGGGCAGGAGCATCGTTAACCCCATCCCCTGTCATTGCAACAACTTCCCCATTTTGCTTTAGGGCATTTACAATTATCAGTTTTTGTTCTGGCACAACCCTGGCGAAGATATTTGTTGCTTTTATTTTCTCCGCAAGCTCGCTTTGATCCATGCTTGCCAGTTCAGGACCGGTAATGTATTTATCTGGGTTTTCTAAACCTATCTTCCTAGCTATATGTTGAGCTGTACCTGGATAATCTCCAGTAATCATAATGACTCTTATTCCGGCTTTATAACATTCCTTTAATGATTGGGCAACAGATGGCCGGACAGGATCGACAAACCCAAGCAGTCCTATAAACTCAAAATTGAAATCGTGCTGTTTTTCAGGCAAAGAGTCATCCTGAAAACTGGCTTTGGCCACACCCAGAAGCCTCAAGCCCCTGTTTGCCATCTCCTGGACATGAACCGATAACTCTTCTTTTTCAGCTTCGCTCAGATGACATAAGTCAAAAATCGCTTCAGGTGCACCTTTTGTCGCAATAACATAATTTCCGGAATCTGGGGATTTCCATACGTTTGAAAGTGCAAGCAGGTTTTTGGATAGAGGGTACTCCCTGACAGTTTTCCACTCTTCGTGGATATGTTCGGTATTAGAAAGAAATTTTTCAGTGTTTCTTTTTATTTCTTTCTCAAGAGGATCAAAAGGATCCCGCTGGCTTGCCAGGTATCCGAACTCAAGCAATTCATGGAACTTCTCAAGCAGGCATTCGTTCTTATCAAGTTCGCAATACTCGCCTTTCGAAAATAAAGAGTTCAGAATCATTCGGTTTAAGGTTAAAGTCCCTGTCTTGTCCACGCACAGGACCGTTGAGGCTCCGAGCGTCTCAATTGCAGGCATCCGCCGTACAAGAACGTTTCTTTTGGACAAACGCCAGGCTCCCATACTCAGGAATATTAGTAAAACTACTGAGAACTCTTCGGGAAGAAGAGCCATGCTCAAACTTAGTCCTGCAAGCAAACCGTGCAACCAATCTCCTCTGGTCAAGCCATAGACTACAACTACAACCGTGCAGAGTATTCCTCCAAAAACAGCAAAAGTCTTTATAATTTTAGTTGTCTCTTTCTTGAGTAGAGAATCTTCTTCAGCAATTGTCCCAAGAGCTTTCCCGATTTTTCCCATTTCAGTATGTATCCCAGTTCCATATACCTGTGCCACTCCATGACCCTGAATTACAAGGGTTCCTGAATATACAAATGGAAGATCGTCTCCTCCTGGTTGCTCAGGTTTTAAGGACTGAGCTAAGTCAGTATGTTCGGATTTTCTAACAGCCAGTGATTCGCCTGTGAGCAAGGATTCGTCTACCAGAAGATTTGTACTGGAAAGAATAACCCCGTCTGCTGGGACGCGGTCTCCTTCTCTTAAAATTATAATATCTCCTTTAACGACTTCTCTCCCTGGAATTCTTTTCTGTTCCCCGTTTCTTATTACAAGAGCTCTTGGGCTTGAGAGATTTTTTAAAGCCTCTAAGGCCCTTTCGGTCTTTATTTCCTGGTTAAATGTTATACCCACAACCACAAAAACAAAAGCTAGCAGTATTAAAGCATCTCTTACTTCACCTAGGAACAGATAAATCGTACCTGCGATTAAGAGGAGAAGCAACATAGGTTCTTTAAGAACATTCAGAAAGATAGAAAAGAGGCTCTGCTTCTTTTGGGACGGCAGCTCGTTATAGCCTTCATTCTTAAGTACTTCAGCAGCATCTTCTTCTGAAAGCCCACTTATATTTTCTGGATCGAATGTCGTTTCCATACTTTTTCATACCTGTTGTAATAATCCTTCTGTTCGTGATCCCATATAGTTTCAAAATGCTTAGCTGGAGACATTAATTATTTTATTAATTATTTTATTAATTATTTTATTAATTATTTTATTAATTACTTTATTAATTATTTTGTTAGTCATTAAAGAGATTTTTAAAATTTTAAAAAAAATATATCTCAGCTTTACCATATAAGGTTATCCAGAAACTAATATTATACTTAGATTATAAATTAAACATTCTTTTCTTTTATAACATTGATAACGTTCTAAAAAAGAAAAAGACGGTTAAGATGACTAAAAAAGAATAAAAAGCAAGGTTAAAAGTACGGGATAGTAAAAGGAGTGAAATTAAACATAGAGCTTATCCCAAAACCAATTTTATCTTCAAATTAGTAAGGTCTCAAAATTATTTTCGTAATCAAAAAATCGATTGATTATTTGGAATCCGTAATTCAAAGAAACAATCGATTGATTATTTGGAATCCCGAATTCAGAGAAGTAGTTTTGAGTTTTGGGATAAGCTCATAAAATATCGGACAATTTAATTTCTTATTTGCCGTTTATTATCCGACGGGTGTCTCTTTATTTACAAGACGAGTTTCTGGCTTGGTGTACATTTAATTTAAGACAGGAAAAATATATCTCAGAAAAGTGAAAAAATAGATTAATATATTTATCTTTGAACACGGGTTACTGGATAGTAATGGATTGGTTTTAAAGAAGTCTCTAAATCCAGAGATGACTGGGATCAAATCAATGGGGCTCTATGCTGCGACTTAAATTGGTGTTGGGGGTATGATCGGAGCCGGAATATTTTCTATTTTCGGCACGGCTGTAAAAATCTCAGGAAGCACAGTATATATCTCTTTCATCATTTCAGGAGTGGTTGCACTTTTAAATGCTTATACCTATGCAAAACTTGGGGTCAAGTATCAATCGGCTGGCGGACCTGTAGAATTTATTCTACAGGGTTTCGGAGACGGAGTTTAAAGTGGAGGACTTAACCTTTTACTCTGGATAAGTTATGTCTTCGGACTTGCCCTTTATTCAAGAGGTTTCTCTTCTTATGCAGTGACCTTTCTTCCTCCAGGCTCAGCCCAAATATGGGAAAAAATCTTTGCAAATGCAATTATCCTGATTTTTACTGCAATTAATTTTATAGGAGCAAGAGCCGTAGGAAAATCACAATTATTCATAGTTTCGATAAAGTTTAGTATACTGGTGATTTTTGCAGCTGCAGGTATTGCTTATATGGATACTGGAAATCTTTCAGTTTCTACGTGGCCGGATTACAAAAGTATTCTCTTTGGTGCAGGGATTGTGTTTCTTGCATACCAGGGATTTGGATTGATAACCAATGCGGTAGAAGATATTAATAATCCAGAAACCACTCTTCCAAGAGCAATTTATCTGAGCATTGCACTTGTTATTCTTATCTACATATCGGTAAGCCTTGCAGTAATTGGAAACCTCTTTATCTTTGAGATCGAGAAGGCAAAAGACTATGCTTTTGCAGCTGCAGCAAAGCCTTTTCTAGGAACTATGGGCCTCAAAATTATGGCTCTTGCCGCCCTTATTTCAACTTTTTCTGCAATTAATGCTTCTCTTTATGGCGGGGCAAACGTAAGTTATTTACTTGCAAAAAACGGATGACTGCCTTTCTTTTTTGAGAGAAAAATCTGGAACAGGGGAACAGAAGGACTTTTTATTGCATCCGGTCTTGTCATACTCCTGGCTAACTTCCTCCCTCTAGAAGGAATAGGTATGCTCGCAAGTACTTCCCTGCTCATAATTTATGTAGCTGTTAATACTTCTCATCTACGTCTTTTAAAAGAAACTGGAGCGAAACGCTGGATAATTCGGGCTTCACTTTTGAGCAGTTTGATTTTCTTCGGATTGTTAATTTATTACGAATTTGTGAGATAGGAATCTTCGTGGAAGCAAACAGAGAAGGATAAACTCATTGAGTTATTCTGTGCTTCTTGCGCTTGCAGTTGCAACAAGTATAGACGCCCTTATTGTAGGAATAAGCTTTGCATTTCTAAAGTCGTCCATTCTTGAACCCGCAATTATTATAGGCTCTGTAACCTTTTTTATGTCTTTATTCGGAGCATATCTTGGGCGTAAAGTGGGTCACTTTTTCGAGCACGAAGCCAAACTTATTGGTGGTGTTATACTCATTGGGCTTGGAATCAGCTTACTGCTCTTAAATAGTTGACATAAACTCTTTTAGCTTTGTCCAGGTACAAAAATCGCTGTGCAGGATAATGATCTGTAATGAAAGGATGAAGAAACATAATGATATTTTTGTTTGGAATATGTGTACTAACAAAAAACAAAAAGTCACTATAATGAAAAGATCATCTGCTGGCAAACATTTTAATTGAATTCTTTTTTATATAACTATCAATATAATACAAAATGGAAGGTGGGAAACCAGACGAGAAGATCGAAACTACCTTATTTTAGGGAGGTGAGCTTACCAAAAAAGGTTCATGCGAGACTAAAGAGCATATAACTGACAGGGTATCATTTATCCTGCGAATAGAAAGGATCTTATCAGGTTTGCGAAGGACAGCAGGCAGAAAGTGACTTTCTGAATCTTCTGAAGATAATTCTGAAGGGAACTTTCATAGGAAATATATTACAAAACTTAAGCAATAGAAACTGGTTCCAGAAACTGGTTCCTTCGTTGATAAGGCTATGGTTGCTTAGGCGAATTTTTATAAAATAAGGAGTTGAAAAGTTCTTTTATAAAAATAAGGAGTTGAAAAGTTCTTTTATAAAAATAAGGAATTGAAAAGTTCTGGATCACAAGGTGACATTATTAATTTCATTGGATAATGGGTAGGAACTAAATGGCTCTCGCATTGAAACATACATCCATATAGGTTCATACATTAAGAGGATTCATACATCTAACTGCTAATTTATATCGAGCTGTAAGATAGGTCTCAATTTAAACTGTGTAAAAGCAAGAGGGAAAAGATACCGATTACAATCGAATAACAGGACTATAGTAAAAGGCCTATTAAAAGGCCTGGACTTCAAACACTTCTTAATGGAAAACTTACTAACGCCTATTAAGGTGAAGTGGAAAGGCAAAGAAGGTAAAAAACAAAGACGAATCATTTAAAACTTACTGTAAAAATTACTACGTTATTTAAAAAATCACTATATTGTTTTTTTAAATAAATGTTAAGTTCTAATGTGGAGATGGGGGTATTGTTTGACCGACAACGAAAAAATAACTGCAAAACTAAAAGTCGCAGAAGCTGATCAAAGAGACGTCGGAAAAGGAATTGTCCGGGTGGACGACAGTTTCCGAGAAAAGCTGGGCCTTAAGCCCTTTGACGTTATTGAAATAAAAGGAGGAAAATCAACTTCAGCCCTAGTAGGGCGTCCGTATCCCAGCGACTCGGGCCTTGATATTATCCGCATGGATGGGCTTATCCGTACTAATGCAAAAACTAGCATAGGGGAGTACGTAGACATTCGCAAAACGGACTGGAAAGAAGCAAAAAGTGTAACTCTTGCGCCTGTAGCTAAGGGTATGCAGATCTATGCTCCAAGTGAAACTCTTAAAGCCGTATTCATGAACCGTACGGTTTCGAAGGGTGACTTTATTTCCACCACAAGCTTGAGACGGTCCCGAGAGAGGGAGACTTTTGGGAAAGGAATTATGTTCGAGGATTTCTTTCAGGACTTTTTTGGTCCAGGTATGGGACAGTCATTTGGGCTGGGAGAAATAAAGTTACAGGTGATCTCCACTTCCCCATCTGGGATAGTAAAGATTACAGATCTGACAGAGGTTGAGCTCCTACCCGAAGCTGCAGAAGTAACACCTGAACAGAATGTTCCCACAGTCATGTATGAGGATCTGGGTGGGATTAAAGACGCTATCACCAAAATAAGAGAAATGATAGAATTACCTTTGAAGCACCCTGAACTTTTTGATAGACTGGGAATTGATGCTCCAAAAGGAGTACTGCTTTACGGACCGCCTGGAACAGGTAAGACAATGCTTGCAAAAGCAGTTGCAAATGAGTCCGATGCCTACTTTATCTCAGTCAATGGTCCGGAAATTATGTCCAAGTACTACGGTGAGTCCGAAAAAGGGATCAGAGATATCTTTGAAGAAGCAGAGAAAAATGCTCCTGCAATTATTTTCCTTGATGAAATCGACTCCATTGCACCTAAGAGAGCTGAGGTAACCGGAGAAGTCGAAAGGAGAGTTGTAGCTCAACTCCTCTCTCTGATGGACGGGCTTAAGGCTCGCAAGAACGTGATTGTAATAGGATCAACCAACCGTCCTGAAGCAATTGATATGGCACTTCGCCGCCCTGGTAGATTTGATAGAGAGATTGAGTTAAGGGTTCCGGACACTGAAGGAAGGCTCGAGATCTTCCAGATCCACACAAGAGGTATGCCACTTGCCGAAAACGTAAATCTCATGGACTTCGCTCAGATAACTTATGGGTTCGTGGGAGCTGATATTGCTGCTCTGTGCAGGGAGGCAGCTATGAGTTCCTTGAGACGGATTCTTCCGAAGATTAACCTCAATGAACCTGAAATTCCAAGTGAGATACTTGACACACTTAGGGTCACAAGGGAGGACTTCGAGAATGCCTTGAAAGATGTCCAGCCATCTGCTATAAGAGAAATCCTTATCGAAATTCCGAATGTGAGCTGGGAAGATGTAGGTGGCCTGGAGGGAGTAAAACAACTTTTGAAGGAGGCCGTGGAGTGGCCCCTTAAAAATCCGGAATCGTACAGGGATATAGGAGTTGAGGCTCCCAAAGGAGTACTTTTATATGGCCCTCCTGGTACTGGAAAGACTCTCCTTGCAAAAGCTATTGCCCATGAGTCCGAAGCGAACTTCATTACCGCAAAAGGAAGCGATCTGCTTTCCAAGTGGTACGGAGAGTCGGAAAAAAGAATTGCTGAGGTTTTTTCACGGGCAAGGCAGGTTGCTCCTTCAATTATTTTCCTGGACGAGCTTGATTCTCTTGCGCCTATTCGAGGGGCTTCCGTGGGTGAACCACAGGTTACAGCCAGAATTCTGAATCAGTTGCTTTCCGAAATGGACGGGCTTGAGGAACTCAGAGCTGTAGTTGTAATAGGCGCAACAAATCGTCCTGATATCATAGATCCTGCTCTTCTAAGGCCTGGACGTTTTGACGAGTTAATTCTTGTTCCGGTTCCGGATGCAGGAGCTCGGAGGGAAATTTTTAAGGTCCAGACCTCTAAAATGTCGCTTGCAGAGGATGTAGATATTGACAAACTCGTTTCTATGACCGATCAGTATACAGGTGCTGACATTGCAGCTGTGTGCAAAAAAGCAGGACGAGACGCACTTCGCGAAGATCTTCATGCTAAAGAGGTAAAGCAGAAACATTTCCTTCAAGCGATTGCTGAAACCGGGCCTTCGGTTACTCCTGATACCATGAAATATTACCAGGCTGTACAGAGTGGCCTGAGAAAAAGGCAATCAAAAGAAATAGAAAATCCGGTTTATACCTGAGTGAGAAACAGAAAATTAGATCTCCTTTTTCTCTTTTTCTGCTTTTCTTTATTTTCTCAATTTTTAAAATGTAATCAAAAATAATTAATCAGTTAAATAGTAGCAGGTCAAAAAGAAAAACATCAAGCTCGAATGTGGTTTTCAACAACAAGTGTTTCAGGATATTGGATATGTTACTTCAGTATTTAGTAGATGAATGGAAGTTACCCACACAAAACAGCGAAGAGCCTATATTAATTTTCTTTTAATTTTTATTCATGCGTCTTCTGTTAAGTGAGGAATCGTGGCAAATTGCGTCAATATCAACAACATTTGCCAAAAATTTTAATGCGTTATGAGCTGGAACAGGGTATCGATTTTATGTAAATAGACCAAAATTTAACCTACTTTCGGCAGGTCGACATAAAGAATTTGAACATTTTTTTGATATCGTTTTTGAACATTTGATAAATACACATTAGATTTAAAGTGGTTAACGTGTGGCTCAACTTCCAAGACACATATATACACTGAATCATTTTTCCATTAAAGTTTAGTATGAGAGATTATGTTTTTGATCATATGTAAACCTCCCAACTACACATAATAAAGGACCATCATTTCAAAATCGCCATCAGTAAAAATTACAAAAAATAAAATGTCGACCTGCCGAATATAGGATTTAAGGACGGCTTCTAAGGCAAAATCGATAGCTTTCAGGCAAGAAAATTCCTTAACCGATGACCAATGAATTGTTATTTAGTTGGTTTACTCAGGAACCTGATTTCGCAAGTATTTAAGCAGAAACTCCTGTGTCAAAATTGAAAAAAATAGTAAAGTCGAATTCTCATTCAATGATCAGTTGACGAGAATTCATACACTGTTTGTTCGCTATGCTATTGCATGTAAACATCAGAGGCAAGTAATATATAATTAACTTAAATTAAATTTCAATCGTATAGATATAACAATTAATATTGAATTTTTTAATGAGATTGATTATTTTAACATAAGTGATAGCAGCAATAACTGCTGCGAACCATCAGCAGGAGCCAGACTGGAAAATATCTGTGGAAGTAATTTGTAGAGAATTCATCCCGGTTTTTGTAGAGCGATAGTCGAACGGTAAATCGTCAAGCCTGCAACGATGGTGTAACCGGAAAATGAAATTAATCTGTCCAAGAAATCAGGTCTTCGTAAAAGGCACTTAAAGAGCAGGCTTGAAGTCGGGTTGTTGATAGCTGCGAATGTTACTTGAGATAAAACAGGGACAATCTCAGACAAAACAACCTCAAGTAGTCATTTTTATTTAATAAATGGTGTCTCCGTACTAATAATGAAAAAATTTGTTTACACGTTTTAAAAATTTTACTTGCATGTTTTAAAAATATTAGATTTTCTCCTACAGTTATAACAATTGCCTATATAAAAAAAGACTGTACCACCACACTCGGACATGCACATCTTTATTTTTCATTTATTAGAAATACCAGTTGGAAACTATGAGGAGTTTTTGAGGTTATTTGTTTTGGATAACTATTACAGAAGCAGTATAAAACAAAGGGTATAAATTAAAAGTGATAAGTCAACTTTTAACCAAGTCAACTTACAACTTTTTTAATTATTTAACAACCACAGTCTTATGAACCCACAACTTCCACTTATAATTAGTACACTTGATAGTCAGACAGCTAATATAACACCCATTCTTTGAAAACTTGTGTACCGGGTTTTTTAATGCTGGGGTAATTTTTGTCCCTTGTAGACAGGTTCCATCTCCAAAGTCCCATCTGATATATGTCTCTGTACCTTTAGACAGGTCTTTGAATCGTACTAGTCGCGGATCAGTACACGAAGCGGCTACTGCAGTATAATCAATGCAATTACCTCCACCGGTTAGACGTTGTGTTGCTGGAGGAGTTCCTGCACCAAGGGGAGTTTTGTATGTATAGACTGATGCAGAGGCTGCTGTAGACAATAAAGTCAACATCATTAATATAGTGAAGACAGGTATTGCCATTTTCCACATAAACTTTCCATTATTTTTCATATAATTTCCTCCTATTTGTATCCATAGTTTGGTTAATACACCCTTAACCAAAACAACAGAATAAATTTACTCAGAAATCACAGGGTAAATTAAAATATAAGTATACTTATTTTCAGAGAATTAAATAAAAATTTAGATGCGAGTTTAAAGCTTGATAAAGCTTTATTTTATTAGGTAAAACATGAAAACAGTAAAAATTACTTTATTAACGTCTTTAGTTGCTATAACTAAAAAAATAAGGGTCATAAGAAGTTAATACAATAGAAGTTTTTACAAAAATTTTTTTATTTTTCTAGGAATGCCAGGAGCCAGGAGTACCTTACCCTTTAAATATAGAAAGACGCACGCAATTTTATTTTCAGCAAGGTTCGACGAAATATCTGCAATTTACCTGAATTCTATCAATTTTAGGAATGTGGGTATGACCATTACACAGCATCGAAGCTGAGCTTCTCAACATACCTCCTGGCCTCTCATCAGTCCTCCGAATCTACTCTAACACACACNNAGTAAAAAATGAAACTTATGTTGTCTGACGTATATGGCATAGATATGCATGTTAATGGATGCAAGCTTCACATTAATAATGATGGAAGAAGTGAAGTAAGATAATAGATGATCCATTATCTTACTACTTCCCTACGCTTATTCTGAATTTTTAGAATGTTTTTAGAGTGTTTTTTTAAAGCTATTGCAGAAAACTTTGTTAGTCTTGAATATGGGTCCGAAGAGTTTCCTTTTAACTAATTCTCACTGCTATCTACTGCAAGATCAAATGCAATCTACTGTGATACCCATCGTAACAGGCAAATAGCAATTAAAATTGTCAGAAGAAGGGAACCTGATGCACCGATTTTCTTTTTTATAGCATTTGCAATTAAAGGAATAAATGTAATTCCCATCAGAATTGAACATACTCCTGCAAGAGTTTCACCAATATACAGGCATAATAAGCCTGCAAACAAAAAAAGAAGACTAATAATATACTTGGTGACATTTATTAGTAATGTAGTTTTATCTTGCTTAGGTTCTTTGGGATAATCTTTTCTTTCCATGTTATCACGGTAAAAAATTGACGAATAAATACATAAAGTTATATTGTTTTGTTAATTATATTTGTTGATTAAGTGTATTCAATAACTTTTTTTGTTTAAATTCTAGGAGTTACGCAGTTGGCTCTTAGC
>DAQQ01000128.1:0-5409 GCA_002508465.1 Methanosarcina sp. UBA7
CCAAACCCTGACGGCGTGCTCACAAGCCTTTTCAAAAAAGGCTTGAGCGCAAATTTTTTTAAAAAAAGTTTGATCAAAAACCTCTAGTAAAGTTTGGATTTGAAAAACTTATTCCCTATCCCTATAGGCGTGATCAACCGGCCCAACGGTTGCTAGACAACGCATATTCTAAAGAATGAGCGTGTCAATACTTTCAGCTTTTTGTGGGTCTCACTGATTCGAAAAGGAAGTAAATAGGATGTTTTTAGTGAAAGAAACCTTTCTGAAGAAAAAACTTTCTCAGTTTCAATGTTACAGGTAAATTAAAATAATGTTTTTGTCTTTTACATAATAGGATTTAGAGGATTTTTTTACCAATGGCTGAGATTATTCCCTCTGCTATTTTTCTCCAATCTCAATTTTTCTTTTTTCTGGTTTTCAAATTCTCTGTGTCCATTAAGGATTTACTCTAAAGTTTTTATGGAAATTTCACAGGTCCAGGCTTGTGGTGAAAGGTTGCAGTAACTATTTACTCAGGAGTCTTTTCATTTTCTTTTTCAGCTTCTCTTTCGGCTTCTTTCTTTTCGGCTCTGTGTTTATGAAGTGCCATTTCGATATTGCTGTGCAGATCCTCTTCCTTAAAAGGTTTAGAAATGTATCCTGCAGGCTCTGTTGTTTTTGCCCTCTCAAGAGTTTCGTCATCAGTATAGGCGGTAAGATATAGTACTGGAATCCTGAGTCGGTTTTTTATCTCACGGGCAGCCTCAATTCCATCCATTTCTCCTTTTAACATAATGTCCATCAAAACAAGGTCTGCGTTCGTTAACTCGGCTTTTCTTATTGCTTCCTCTCCTGTGGACGCAGTACCCGGCACGGTGTAACCAAGGTTTTTCAGTTTGTTTCTAATATTGAGAGCCACGATATTCTGATCTTCGACAACCAGAATTTTTGCTTTTTTCATTGTATCTCCCCTTTTATATTGGATAAGCCTCTGGATAATCAGTTGTTTTCCTTAAATAATATTTTGAAGCTAGTCTCTGAACCTTTTTGAAGTTCAATTGTACCACCCAGTTGTTCAACAAGAATGTTTACAAGCTGTAGACCCAGAGAGCCAGTACTCCTGAAATCAAGTTTTTCCGGAAAACCCAACCCATTGTCCGAAACTACCAGCGAATATTGACTATTTTTATTAATTGAGCTCTTTGCACCATTATTATTAGTGATATTACTTATACTTTTATTCTTTACATTCTCTTCAGCTTTGCAGAGTTTTATTCGGATTTCTCCTTTTCTACCCTGGGGAAAAGCATGTTTCAAAGAATTAGATACAAGCTCATTAATAATTATCCCAAGAGGAACGGCAGTGTCCATTCCGATAAAAATCTCTTCAACATCCAGAAATGTTTTGATGTCATCCTTTCTGATATTGTATGAATGAAGGAGATCTGAAGTCAGTTTTTGAAGATATTCCGAAAAATCAAGCGTCTCGCTGTTTTCTGATCTGTAAAGTTTCTCATGGATTATAGCCATGGTGACAATCCGATTTTGGCTTTCTCGGAAAGCTTCAAGGACTTCCTTTTCACTAAATCTTTCAGCCTGGAGTTCCAGAAGGCTGGAAATAACCTGGAGGTTATTCTTTATGCGGTGATGAATTTCTTTTTTACGGATTTCTTCTATTTTCCTCAGAGACTCTTCGGCTTCGTTTTGTCCGGTTATATCGTAAATCGCGCCGTGCAGGATCCTTTTCTTGCCTGTAGGGTCCGAAATATTCTGGACAATCTCGCGAACCCATTTTATTTTTCCTTCCCTGTGCCTTATACGATATTCGTGCTCTATGAGAAGTAGCGGATCATTCTTTAATCTTTCATTATTATTAACAAGTTTTTTCCAGTCTTCAGGAAGAACAATCTGTTGCCAGTTTATTTTCCCTGATATGAAATCTTCTCTCAGGTATCCTGTAATTTCCTCTACGCTTCCCTCCAGAAGAATGAGTTTGAAATCCAGATCTCCCTGGAAGGCTATTCCCTTGAAATTCTCTATAAAGGATCTATACCTTTCTTCGCTTTCTCTCAACTTTTTCGACGCAAGTTTTAGCCCTGTAATATCTTTCATTACCCCGATTTCCCTGTAAGAGTGTCCCTGTTCATTTTTCAGGAAAATCCAGCTGTCTTCTACATAAAGATAGCTTCCGTCTTTCCTTCTGAATCTATACTCAGTGGTAAGTCTCTCTTCTCTCTCCCTGTATTTTTCCAACTTTTCAATAGTTTTCTTGCGGTCATCAGGGTGAATATTTGCTTCCCAGTCACTTCTGTTAAAACTCTGAAACTCTTCCAGATTATACTGAGTAAGCTCTTTAACGGCTCCAGCCCATTCAATTTTACCTGTGAGCCTATCATGATCATATACTATCTGACCTGTCTGTTCAGTCGCAATCCGATATCTTTCTTCACTTCTCTCAAGGCTTTCCTGAGCCAGCTTTAATTTGGTTATATCTTTCATTACTCCAAGCAGTCTATATGCATTCCCTGTTTCATCCCTAAGAAGTACTCCCCTATCCTCTACATAAATATAATTTCCATCCTTTCTTCTGAATCTGAATTCTTCCCTTAGCTTCTCTTCTCTTTCAAAAAAGAGCCTTACTTTTTCTATCACTTTTTTGCGGTCATCAGGATGAATATGCTCTAGCCATATTTCAGGACTAATTTTCTTGAATTCCTCAAAGTTGTAACCTGTAAGCTCTACAATAGCTCCTGCCCAATCTACTTTCTGTGTTTTTGTATTATAGTCATACACGATCTGGCCGGTCTGCTCGGTAGCAATCCGGTATTTCTCTTCACTTTTTCTGAAGGTTTCCTCAGCCTCTTTACGCTGTGTTATATCAAGCATTACTCCGACAACTCCGGCTACTTCTCCTGAATTGTCCTGATAGGTAGCTTTGTGGAAAAGAAAATCCCTGTGCACACCGTCGGCACAGACCACTTTGGTTTCGTAATAGTTGCTTCCCCCTTTTTCAATAAGGCTCCTGTCATCCTTAAGGTATATTTCTGCAAGTTCTTTTGGAACTTTTTTCCGAAACTCATGAAAAGAACCTCCTATAACCTTTTCTTTTGGAAGTCCCATAATCTGCCTGGCGAAACTCTCATTACAGTTTACATATGTTTTATTCAGGTCCCTCTGGAAAACAGGGCTTGGAATACTATCAAGCAGGATTTCCAGAAACTGCACGTTATTCTGAAGTTTATTCTCGATTTTTCTTCTTTCCATTACTTCATGTACAAGTTTCTCATTTGCTTCCGTGTACGCAAGGGTCTCTTTTTCGACGAGTTCTTCCAGTTCTTGCTGATGAATCTGGAGTTCTTCCTCATGGTGCAGGCGTTTTATAACCTCAGACAACAAAAAAGCGGCAGAATCCAGGAAATATTCATCATCCTCAGTAAATTCTCTTTTTTCTCGACTGTAAACTTCCACTAGCCCGAAAGGCTTATTTATATCTCCTATCAGGACTGATACTCCGCTGAGTATTCCGTATTGCCTGAGATACTCAATGCATTCAAAGCGGGTTTCGTTTTCGATATCTTCCGGGAGAATCGGTCTTCTCAAAACAAGGGTACATTCTGCCTGAGACTTCTTTTCTATGATAACACTGTCTATGGTTTTGTCTTTCCAGCCACATCCTGCCCTCATAATGAAGGTTCCATCAGGTTTGAGTTCCAGGATTCTGGAAAATTCTATATCAAGACCTTTAGCAATAACCAGAGCACTTTCTTCCATAATCTTCTGAACGTTTTTGCATGTTAAGGACATCCTGTAGAGGTTACAGAGTTTACTGGGGAAACGGTATTGCTTTTCTTTTTTACTAAGTTTTTCTTTGGTAAGGGCTTTGAGAGTTATGTTAAATCCTTCAAGATTTACATATTCCTTTTTCGGAAAAGGGTAGAGTACTGCAAAATATACTGTTTCCCCGGCCTGAATTTCAAGATTTTCTGGATTTTCCTGTCTGAGAACTCTTCTTATACTGTGCCTTAACTCCTGAGGAACTTTTTCTCCTTCTCTTATACCCCAGTATTCGAGGAGAGCATTAGCTGCCTTGCTAGCACAAAGAACTGTTCCTTCTTTTCCGAGTCTCAGGAAAACGCTGGAGGTTGTTGGAGAAAGTTCCTCTATAATTTTTTCTTTGTATCTTTCTGGTATTTTTTCTGCTTTCTCTAGTAAATCATTACCTTTAATAACTTTCAATCCTCCATTTTTGATTTACATATTTTCCAGTTCATGGGAATAGGTATCAATACCTTGATTGAAATCCAGACAAACAACATATTACGAGATTTTTCTACTTTTACACTCTTTATTCCTTTAGCTCAACGTTTCTTAATTTCTTCAATTTAAAAAAAATAATAAGGACCATATGTATTCACTATTTAAAAAGTTATATGATTTTGTCAGAATTTTTAGAAGTTTCGTAAGTTATTTAAAAATAGATAAATCAAAATAGAATACATTGGGATACAGTTTTTCTGAGTATCTGCCAGAGTATTGTCATTTCATTCCAAATTGTTAGCTTACCCAAACATTCTCAGCCTGCAGAAAATTATCTTTGATTTTAAACGCTTCTATGTTTTAGCGGCAAAAAATAGTAAAAGAACTAATTTTAAAACTGTTTTCATAAAACTGTACAATTTGAGAGTTTATTATTCCTAGAGAGTTTACTATTCCTATTTTTTGATGAATTACTTTTAACAATTCTGTCAACTTTTATGAATTAAAATTTGATTTACAGTCAATTACAATTGATTTTTATGACAATTTGATACTAATTTTTTAAAAAAGTACTGTGCATAATAACATCATATTTAATATTTATTTATTGTTCGTTAAAATAACATTTTATAGGCAAATATTTTTTGTTTGCAAACAATTTTTCATATAATTTATTTTAAATAATTTTAGGAATAATTATAGTTTGTAAACTGAAGAGAACAAGATCAAAGCGAACGGATAAAAGAGAATTTTAGACCACGGTAGAAAAAAATGGATGGATCAACTCAATGGGAAAGTGACTGGTAGGGTATGTGAGTAAAGAATTGCCTGGAAGAGGTTCAATCCGAATATCATACGATGGGATATTTTCGGAATTACTGTATCGGGGGCTACAGTAAAATGAACAAAACTTTTCCAGGTTCTTTCTAATCCTTTTAAAAGGGGTTCTCAATGTTTTAGTCGCTTTTTTAGGGTTTTGATGCCATTTTGATGATTGAATTACTTTTTAAGGGATTTAATTGTTTTTTTAAGATTTTAATTGTTTTTCTAAGATTTTAATTGTTTTTCTAAGATTTTAATTGTTTTTCTAAGATTTCATTGGTCATCGGTTAAGGAAAAATCGTTATCAATTGCATTGATTTTCATAAAATTTGTTAAATTATTCATCAAATG
>DAQQ01000128.1:5476-15210 GCA_002508465.1 Methanosarcina sp. UBA7
TGTTTTTCTAAGATTTTAATTGTGTTTCTAAGGCCTTAATTCCTTTTTAGAATTTTAGTTCTTTCTATGACATTAATTGCTTTTTCAGGGATTTCAATTGTTTTTTGATTGATATTTTCTTGAACCTGCGTATCCGTAAAGTAAAATCAACTTCAAATGTTTTTAACTAAGGCAGTTTTAGAAATAATTATATGTCCAGTGGCTACATAGTCAAGAACCTGACTCAAGAATATGGCATCAACTAGTATGTTCCAGCCACTCTTTATACAACAATAGCAACATTTTTATAATCGATGTTCATTATATTTAAAAAGCACGGGGGGAAAATGCGCGTGCAATTTTCAAAACAAATGAATAGACTAATACTTCTTGTAGTAGTTATTACTATAATCGCTATCGGATATTACTTTGTCTTAGAGTCACATAGTTTCGCTTTCAAAATAATTCACGCGTAACGTTTTACCAGGATTTCCATTGTTTCTTTTTTCTCTGGTGCTTCAACTACCTTTTACTATCTTTCCTTTTACATGTTCCATATTTCTTACTGAACAGTAATTTTCCCATCTACAAGCCTGATAATTCTATCAGCTTTTAAAGCCATATCATCGTTATGAGTAACTACGATAAATGTCTGATTATACTCCTTATTAAGCTGTCTGAGAAGCTCGTAGATCATGTCACCGGTTTTTGTATCAAGATTACCTGTCGGTTCATCTCCAAGTACAATTGCAGGAGAACAGCTCAATGCTCTTGCTATTGCAACCCTCTGATTCTGTCCTCCTGAAAGTTCACCGGGTTTGTGATCCATCCGGTCTTCAAGTCCTACTTCTTTCAGGAGTTTTTCGGCAGTTTCCTTTGCTTCTTTCCTCTTTTTCCCAGCAATCAAAAGTGGCATCATTACATTTTCCAGGGCTGTAAAATCAGGGAGCAAATGATGGTATTGGAAGACGAAACCAAGCATCATGTTCCTGATCTCAGAACGTTCTTTGTCAGACATATTTGTTACGTTATTCCTGTCTATCAGTAGAGTGCCTGAACTCGGAGTATCCAGCAAGCCTATTAAATGCATAAGTGTACTTTTACCTGATCCTGATGGTCCGACAATTGCCACGAATTCTCCCTTTTTTATTTTCAGATTTGCATTATCGAGAGCACGGAATTCCATCCCGTTTTTATAAATTTTTGTCAGGTTTTTAAGTTCGATTATTGGGCTTTCTTCTGTCATATTTTCTGCGCCTCAGTAGAGTTATTGAGATTTAAACAGTCAAGGTTTTGTTGACTCTTTTTTAACTGTGCAATTTCTCAAATTTTAAGCGAACAGTCTTAAATTTTTAAATTACTTCTAAATAAATTTGTAGATAAGTTTGTAAACAAATTTGTAAGTAAGTTTGCAAATAAATTTGTAGACAAGTTTGCAAATAATTTGTAAATTTATTATACGCTAAAACCAGACAATAAACAGCTTTTTTACACCAGCGAAAGTATATCATATCAGGCACTTTCTATGGCTTTTACAGGATCAAGCTTTGCAGCTTTTCTTGCAGGGTAGATACCTGAGATTATATTGATTATGAAGGCGAAGAAAGCAGCATATACGAAGTTTAGAGGTTCGACTTCAAGAGGGAGAGTCTGGAGCCCGAAATACATCTCCTGAGGGACTGCAATTTTATAACTCTGCAGAGTAATGGTTGCAATATAACCCAGGATAGTGCCCAAAACCAGCCCAATAGCTCCGAGAATCACAGACTGGAAAAGAAAGACAATCATTATGCTTTTTTGAGAGGCTCCCATGGCTTTTAGGATACCTATTTCTCGGGTTCTCTGGGCAACAATGGTAATCAGAGTATTTGCAATCCCAAACCCTGCAATTCCGTAAATAAGAATATAAAATACGTTTACGAAAACCTTCTGAGTGTTTAGAAGGTTAAGAATTTCTGCATTTGCTTCTATCCAGCTTACTGCGTTAAGCTCGGTTTCTCTTTCAATTGAACTTGCAATACTATCTGCCTTATATGGGTCTGCAACTCTGATCCCTATTGTGCTTACAACTCCGGGTTCATTGAAAAATTCCTGTACCGAGTCCAGTCTTGCATAAGCTATTACCTCGTCTGCAGCCGTTCCTGTATGGACCAGACCTATAACCTTAAAAGAAGTTGTTTTTGAGCCCGGAAATGCAGCATCTACCCGGTCTCCAAGCTGAACCCCAAGATTTTCCGCAAGTTTATCTCCAAGTACTATTCCGTGCCTTGTATGGGTAAGCGATAGAAAGCTCCCTTCTACTATATCCTTGCTTACTCGCATAACCTTATCTTCAGCCTCAGGTTCAATTCCCTGAAGTGAAATACCTTCTGCATTGTCCTTATGTTCCAGGGCTGCCTGACCCAGATATTTAGGAGATACCGCTATAACTCCTTTTTTTTCCGAAATCAGGGCTGAATTGTATCTATAAAGATGAATAAACCCTTCTTTTTCATCTTGAGGATTGATAACAATATGTGGATTATTCTCAGTACTGGACTTTATAAGCTCTCCCTGAAATCCAGAAAGCATTGCCATCATTACCGTAATTACAGCGACGGCAAGGGCAACTGCAAGTATGGCAAAAAAGGTTTGCTTTTTTCTGGAAAAAACTTGCCTCAAAGCAATTTTCAATTCATACATCTGAATTAGCTCCTGGAAATGGTACATCTTAAGGTTTTAGTCAGCGGAGAATTCCTTATTTTCCAGAGTATCCTATCTATTGAGGTATTTTTTAACTTTGCTTAATAATTTTATCTGAATAAGCCCAGGGAATAACCTTAAACCTGTGTACTTATTTTGAACTGATAAATTCTGTACTTACTTTGAACTGATGGACTTTACAGGATCGAGTTTAGCTGCCTGCTGGGCAGGATAAATCCCGGCAATAAGGTTCAGCAGGAAAACTGCAAGAATAATGACCAGAATGTCCCCTATCCTGATTACAATGGGAATAGTTGTAAGGCCGCCGTAAAGTTCCGAGGAGGCAGCTGGCATTTCGTACTGTCCTATTCCCAGAGAAACTGCAACTCCTGTAAGAGTCCCAACAAGAGCACCTAATAAACCCAGAATACCGCTTTGAAGCACAAAGATTGTCCTGATGCTGGAAATGGTGGCTCCCATAGCCCTTAGCATACCGATCTGACTTGTCGCACCGATGACTGAAAGATTCAGAGCGCTAACCACTCCAAAAGAGGCAATAACTACAATCAGACCAAGGATTACGTTGTTGGAGGTAGTTTCTATCGCGATTGTCCTGAGGATTTCAGGGTTGGTTTCTGTCCACCCTCTTGCCTTATAACCAGTCTTTTCTATCTTAGCAGCAACTTCCCTGTCCCTGTTAAAATCCTCAAGCCTGACAGAAAGACCGTTAATTACGTCCGGAACGTTGTAGAACTCCTGAGCAGTATCCAGAGATGTATAAGTGAGGGATTCGTCCAGAGGAGAGCCTGTATGGAAGATTCCAACCACTCTCAGGGACAGAGGGTTTGCATTGGGAAAAGACACATTAACCGAGTCTCCAGGATTAACCTCAAGCTTATCTGCCAGTTTCGAGCCAATTACAATTGTGTTTCTGGAGTATTCAAGATCCCTGAAATCTCCTTCAACCATGTCAGTTTCAATATCGCTGATATTATTTTCCTTTAAAGGTAGAACACCTTTCAGCTCGACATTATAAGAATTTGTTTTGAACCTGAAGGAAGCTTTTCCCGTAAGAAAAGGAGAAACCGCAGAAACGCCTTCGACTTTTTCGATATTGTCAACAAGGGTTCTGTAAAGGTAAATATAGTCCTCATCTTCTTGCGGAGATACCGAGACATGAGGAAGTTTATTTACCGTAGTATTATAAAGTTCATCTGTGAAGCCAACCATAAGAGCCTGAGAAACGGTAAGTACCATCACAGCAAGAGCTATAGCTCCAACTGAAAGAATTGTCTGGAATTTCCTTGCCCTAATCTGCCTGAGTGCGATAAAGAGTTCATAACGCATGGGACTCACAGCCTTAGATCTGGTTTCAAATTTTACTTCTAAATAGGATATAAATCACAGAAAGCCCTGAAACTAAAGCTGCTGCAGAAAAACCCGGAGTTCCGTTTTCACCTGAAGCTTCGGTTTCTGAAGTAGTATTATTTGCCGGGCTAATGCTGGAATTCCGGGAGAGATCTGATTCGATAACTGTTTCCCTGTGTTCAATAGCATCACCATCGTTTCCCAGAAGTTCGATTTCAAGCCTGTAGATTCCTTCCGGAAGCTTGTGGCTCCAGGCTACTTCAACGGTTTCGTCATCATCGTTCAGCAATACCGGAACCTTTTGCTGGACAGATTCAACAAGACTGTTATTCCCTTTTTCAGAATTTGTGTTCAGTTTGTATACCGAAAAAACAAGGCTTCCTTCAAAAGGCACCTGAGAGCGCCCGTAAACAGTGGCACTCGCTCCAGTTTCATCTTTGTAGATATCGGTAATCTCCGCATTGTCTCTGGCAGTAAATTGTTCGGCTGAGCTTATGATCTCCCTTTCAGGGGAATAAACCTGAATCTTTACTCTTCCTGTATACTCTTTATTGTTCTCAAAAAGTGTACCCCAGGGAGCGGAAAAAACATCAGGAGCGCTGGTAAGTGATAATTTTTCAGATTTTGTTGTATAAACAACGTCCGAACCGTTTACAAGCATATATTCAATGTCAAAAAGTGAGGCTTCTTTCGGAGAGAGTGCGACACTAATTCCCTGTGAGTTAGCAACAAGGTCATTGACCTGAAGCCTTAATGCAGAGTTGGTGCCGTAAGCAAAATTATATTTAGCCTCTGAGAGAGCCTTATTTCCTTCAAGAAGCCTGGCTTTTAACTTATAAGCTCCACGTTCGGAATTTCCGACATTCCAGAAACCAACCTTTGTCACCTGTTTATTTGCAGGAATATTATCTATTGGAAGTACCTGTTTGTCAAGTGTTTTCTCGTTTGTTCCCATGGATCTGACAAGAAGCACCTCAAGACTCAAGTTGTTTTCTGGCTGGTCTGAGTAAAGGGTTATATCAAAGGACTCCAGATCGCTATAAAGATCAGCTATGTGCGCTGTATTCGTTTCTTCAGTGTGAGAATTCTCGGATGCAGAGGCCGGAAAAACTGATATAAGGTAAAAAGTAAGTAAAAAAAGTGCAGTTTTCATTGTCTTTTACCCCGGTTCTGTATTATGATAATTATTAAAAAGCATTTATAAATTTTATTGAAATGGGTTTCAATTAAAGATATTGAATTATTTCTTGACTTTGTATAAAATTCTACTAATCTTTTATGCATACAACTTATTAATAAAGGTTTTGAACATTGTTCACTTGATGTATTAGTGCATATAATTTACTAACAGAAGTTTTGACTATTGTTCATTTGGAGTATAAATGCATACAATTTATTAACAGCGGTTTTGAATATTGTTCACTCAGGAGATAACAGATCAGTCAGGAAATACTAGATCACCCAGGAGATACCAGATGCAGGATAAAAAAACTCTTCAAGAAGATCGAAAAAGCATGAAACGGGATAAAAAAGCGAAAATTATCTCTATTCAGGATGCAATGTGCATGTTGATAGAGACAAAAGGTTATGAAAATGTAACCATCCGAGACATAGCTGAGGCTGGCGGTGTGAGCATAGGACTGATCTACAAATATTTCCCAGGAGGTAAGTTTGACATCCTTAAGGAAATCAGCTATCGATATACGGACGAGCTACTGATGACAAATAAGTCTGAAAACATTGATTTTAATGATTTTCCTGGCTACATAAGGAATGTAATAAAAAATATGCAGCAATACACCAGGGATAACATATCTTTGTCAAAAGCATTGATTATAGCTGCACTGCTCGGCGGCGAGATCGTGGAGGAAATCAAAAATCTGGATTTTAAAAATGAATACTACAAAGCTGTATCCGAGTTTTTTTGTAGTTTTAATGGCGTTGAGGTAGGTGATAAAGATCCTCTGGAAGTCCTTATAGATTGGGGGATAGCGGTAAAGGGCATTATCCAATGCGACTTGATATATTCTCTGTCTCTCATTAAAAGCGAAGAATCCCTGACCGATCTTATGGTCGATATATCTTTGAATATTTGGGGTTATCGGCAGACATCATGAACTTTTCTTCCTGAATAGGTTCCTTGGACCGGAAAGATAGCTTTTTAAAGTAGTTCTAATCCGGATTGTAGGTTTTGAGGAAATCGAGGATGATGACGAGGAATTTGAAGAGAAAATGGAGAGATGACTGCCGAACTTTCGGAGCAGTTCAGGAAATCCGAAGAGCTGGGGAAGAAAATCAAAGAGAATCTGGCAGGGCTTGGGTATGAACTCTGATTAGTCATTAGAAATTGATAGATTGATCATTGGTTAAAGAATTTTTCCTGAATTTTTTCCTGAATTTTTTACTTAAATTTTTTGCTTGAAGTCTGTTCCAGCTCATGTTATGTTGGTATTATCAACTGTATGGAAATGAACGCAATTTTCATGATTCTTCTGTTCTGAAGATTCATAGAAATTAATATAACTCAACAACCAGATAGCAGTCATATGAATCCTGATATGAATTCTGGTGAAAATAACGAATTTGTTGAAGACGAGTTATCTTTGTCCGAGTTTCTTGTGCCGGATACTCCGGAGATAAAGGAAATAAAAAGTATTTACACGAATGAATACGAGTACAGTGAATATTTGAGTGAAATCGAGTTTTCAATTGCTGACTATTATTACCACGAGAACCGAAAAGCAACGGATAAAGATGTCATAAGGGCATTGAAGAACATAAAGGAGAACCGTGACAAACCAATCAGTTTCTTTGAAAAACCCTTTGAAAAAGAAATTGCAAAAAGTCTGGTTGAGCCTCTTGAGGAAAACCTGCTTTTCGACCACGAATTCACCCTTGTCATTGACTATGTTTTGTGGGTCATTGACAACAGGTCCTGGCTTGAGGACAAACAGGCCTATGTAAAGTGGATTACGTACGTGCTTGGATTTTTTTCAGATGAAGAAGAGAAAAAGTACGAAAGGCAGTTCAAAAAATTTGCACGCAAAGTGGGTGTGTCCGGGGCACAGGTTGATACGCTCCTCATGAAAAGAGATGCTGAGGATATGTTCGACGAGGACGACATTTTCGGAGAGGGAGGCTTATTGGAAGGTCTGAGCCCAGAAGATGTTTTTGGAGAAAGCAGGACGGCAGATGACCTTGAAACCGGCTTCTTTTTAATGAACGACGATGAGAAATTCGATTTCTTGATGGACAAAGGCCCGGATTATTTCGAACTTGTCCAGGACTATGTTATGGAACTTGCGGAAAAAGAAGAATTTGAAAAAATCCAGGACTTTTACAAAAAGTTCAATGAAAAGCATAAAGACTTTTTCCCTCTGCATTTTATTGTTGGGTCTGCCTACCTTAACAGTGACCCTGCTCTTGCAATATCCTATTTTGAGAAAACTCTGAAAGCTACTGAAGATTCAGAAGAATTCCCTCCGGAAATGGGAGGAGAACTGAAAAAGTATATGGATATTCTAACAAAACTCCTCCTTGAAGAAACTACTGAAAAAGTTGAGGAAAAAGTCGTTGAAAACAAAAAAAGCAAAAAAAATCAGAAATCTGGAAAAAAAGCCTTAAAAAATGATTTCGAAAGCGAATATACCTGATATTTTTCGTTTTGAATTTTGTCATGTACCTTAAAGCTTCCAATAAACAATTTGCCCGAGAAACGACTTGTGTTTGAATGGTAAGCTTACCGCTTTACCACAATTTTTAATTCTCGAGTTTTGCTTCCCGAGTTCCGTCTCGGGAGGACAGTGTCCTTTTCGCTGCGCTCAAGAGGGCTGAATTACAAATATTTCTGATTACATATTTAGTACTGTGTCGTTCTTGTCACGCGCTACACATGATAGTGGCCTTTCCGATGAAATTTAGGAAAGATATTTGAATTTGAAAAAACTGAAAACAATGATTGGATTTGAAGAAATACATGGAAACTATAAGTACAGAACTTTTGGAGCAGTTCAGGAAATCAAAGGAGCTGGAGAGGAAAATAAAAGAAAATCTGGCAGGAATTGGGTATGAAATCTAATTCAAGCTAGTAGAGTCTGAAATATCTCAAATCCTTGAGCTATGAAAAGTTTCCACTGAAAGTAAAGAAAAATTAAACTTACAAATGAAGCTTAAAAACTAAGTTTTTAAACACATGCTGCTACAATAAACATTAAAAAAAATATAAAATTATAGATAAGCGGAGGCATGCTATGAGTCCTGATACTGGGAACAAATTCACTGAAGGAGAAGATTACTCGCTTTCCCGATATCTAAAATCCGATACTCCGGAAACAAACAAAATTAAAAGTTTGCAAGGAAAGGAGTATGAATACGGTGATTATCTGGGAACTACTGAATACTCGATTGCAAGATATTTTTATGAAAATGACCGAAAACTAAAGGACAAAGATGCAGTAGCAGCATTAACTAACATCAAAAATAACTACGATAAAAAAATCTCTTTTTTTAAGCAGGGCCTTGAGACAGAAATAGTTGAAAACCTGATAGAGCTTCTTGATGATGAACCAATAAGCCATCACGAGTTCGAACTGGCAATCGACTATGTTCTGGAGATTATCGATAACAGGTCATGGATGGAAGACGAACAGGCGTACCTGAAGTGGGCCGCTTATGTTATGGGGCTTTTCACCGAAAAAGAGAGTGAAGAGTACGAAAAAAGCATCAAACAGTTTGCTGCCAAAATAGGCCTTTCCAGCAAACATGCAGATCTCATGCTTATGAAAGGAGATGAGGAAGATTATTTTGAATTTGTAGAAAACTACGGCTCTGAGGACATAGAAGAACTAACTGAAGAGGAACTGGTAGCTGAAATGGAAAAAAAGTTCCTCTCAATGCCAGAGGATGAAAAATTTGATTTTCTGCTGGAAAACGGCTCTGAATTCTATGAACTCGTAGGCCTCTATATCTCAGACCTGTCCGAAAGAGGCGAATTTGATAAAATCCAGGACCTGTACGGAAAGCTTACTGAAAAATACGATGACTTTCTTTACTTGTATGTTTACATGGGAGGAGTCTATGTCGAAAAAGACCCTGCTCTTGCTAAATCCTACTTAGAAAAAGCTCTGGAAACTCTGGATAGACTCGATGAACTTTCGGATTCTACCAGAGAAATGTTAAGGGCTAATTTCCTCAATCTTATAGATAGATTAGAATGATTTTCGAGCAACTTACATCACCCTAGTTCCGTCACCCGAGTCCCGTCTCGGGAGGACGGTGCCCTTTTCGCTACGCTCAAGAGGGCTGAACTACCCGAGTCCCGTCTCGGGAGTTCTGACTGGCTGGGTTTGTTTTCTCCAAAGGAGAAAATAAGCAAGAATGGACTCTGGTTGGTGGATGAATTATATAAAGAGCTTTTGTCTGATGAAGCCCGAATTTGACAGATTCTGTTGATTAATACAGTATTTTCTTACAAAAAACACATTGTTCTGACACATTATCTGTAGGTAAAATGAAAAATGTCAAAAATCAATAAACATAAGAGATAAATGTGAGTTGTATGAAAAAACAGAAGCCTGAAGCCCATTTATACATTCTAAAATGTATGCTTCTGTCAAATTCGGGATGAAGATATGCAGCTAATCGAAATGAAGATATGCAGCTAATAGAAAATTTGGTGTCATGCACTGCTGGAATCAACGGATTCC
>DAQQ01000064.1:0-14788 GCA_002508465.1 Methanosarcina sp. UBA7
TACCCTACGGTCCCTTACTGGTATGGCGAAAGCACATCAACGAGTTCAACATGACTTAACAGCATTCTGCGACAGCAGTAACGGGTGATCCCAAGATCATCCAGCACTGCAGCAGCGTTTTCGCCATCATTGACACGTCTTTTGTACTCATCCCAATAGTTTGAGATTACTTTTCCACATGAGAAACATCGGACTGGGATCATAGTCTTACCTGTAAGATTTCTGGTATTTAGCCCTTGCTCCGGGTCCACCGAAGTTCTTTGATTCTTTCTGTCTGGAATCGCTTACAAGTAAATTGCGGTCGTAACTTGCGAAGTTATCTCTGATAATTGTGTCATTTGTCCATTCCACAATACCTCTGGCAACTGCAGTCCTTACCGCATTAGCCTGTCCGATAATGCCGCCGCCCCGGACATCTACGTTGATGTCAAGCCCGGAGACCACCTCGTCTCCTGCGATCAGCAGAGATTCTGAGATCTTCATCATTACAAGCTCTGGTTTATATAGTTCGAGCGGAACTTTGTTGATCCTGATCTTCCCGGTTCCTTTTGTGACTGTTGCACGCGCAGTTGCAGTCTTGTGCTTTCCAGATGAATTAACTACTTTGACCATGAGGACTCACCCTTTAAAATTTTGAACCCATTTTCTGGCTCACTTCACCAAGTTCAATATATTTACTGGAGCTTAGAAGCCTCATATCGGCATCTGCAATTGTGATTGTTTCAGTGCCCTTGAGTTCAGAGGGAACACCTACATAGACCTTGAGTCTGGACATTGCATCCCTACCTCTTGCTCTTTTATAGGGCAGCATGCCACGGATAGTCCTCTTAAGGATGCGATCCGGACGCTTCGGGAAGTAAGGCCCGAATTCGGTAGCACCTCTCTCCCGGGTTTCCCGGTATTCTTTGAGGGTGGTCGCCCTTGAGCCAGAAATTACGGCTTTTTCAGCATTTACAATATATATCTCTTCGTCTCCTGAAAGCAACTGTTTTGCAACTGTACTTGCAAGACGTCCTAGAATAAGCCCATTTGCATCGATAACCGTCATCTTCGACACCTCAGCGGAAAATCCGGATACCGGACCCTTTTGGATTTGCGTCCATTATCTCTTCGAGACTCAGGCACTTGCCACCGGCTTCAGTGATCTTTTCAACTGCAGAGTCACTGAAGGTTAGAGCCGCAACAGTTACCGGATGGTCAAGGAGACCTGCGCCCAGAACTTTCCCCGGAATAAGCAGAACATCGTCCTCTGCTGTGTGCCTGTTAATTTTACTCAAATTCACAGCCGCATAGTTTCTGGACGGCATCTCAAGACGTCTCGCGATATCCTTCCAGATGGGGGCAGTGTTTGTATTTGCCCTCTCTTTCAGGGTAAGAATCAGGGAAACGATTCTTGGATTTGTTTTTCTTGTCAGTTTTACTAGTGATTTTTTACCCAATGTATGTTCCTCCGCAAGATCTGTATAAATCTCACTCACGCGGAAAAAAAATTCCCTATCGCGTTCGAACATCGCTATAGCTGCTCATTTGGAATCTGAATCCAAAAGCAGCAAATTTAAAGAACAAGCGATTAGTCGGAATTGGTATGATGTGAATAACATTTCTAGTACATAAAGATTATGTGCATCATTAGTTCCATTTGCAAGGATTCCAAACAATAATCTTTTTTCGTCTCTAATATTTTTTCATCTCTGTTTACTCATAACTTCAATCTTCGTTTTACTTATCAATTATAAAACTTGTTTTCGGAGTTAATCGATATAGATAAGATTATTAGAAAGAGAAAGAAATCCTATTTTTATAATATTAGATGAATTATACTACCTGGGGAATAATCAGTGTTGAGGAAGAGGGAAATCTCACATGAATGAATATCCGATCTATGAGCAGGCTGCAAATGAACTTAAACTTCTTTATAGGTGACATTAATAGACATTAATAATTACTGCGCATGGTACGAAATATGAAATAAGCGAATGGGAGCGGGTGATGCTATTATGCCAACAGTTATTCAATACCTTCTGGACAGATTAAAGCAACTGGGAATAAGGGATATTTTCGGCGTGCCAGGAGACTTTGCATTTCCTATCAACAACGCCATATGTGACGATAAAGAGCTCCGCTGGATAGGCTGCTGCAATGAACTGAATGCTGCTTATGCCGCTGATGGGTATGCTCGTATTAAAGGTATGTCAGCACTATCTACTACTTTTGGCGTAGGTGAACTTTCCACGCTATGCGGTATAGCAGGCTCTTACGCGGAGTACGATCTGGTATTCCATATTGTCGGAATGCCTAAAATGCAGGCACAGAAGAGACATGATATATTACATCACTCGCTTGGCGACGGAGAATCCAGCGTATTTATGGAGATGGCTGCGCCAGTAGTATGTGCGAGTACAATGCTTACTCCAGAGAACTGCGTTCAAGAAGTCGAGCGCGTTATCGAAACAGGCCTGGAGAACCGCTGTCCTGTTTATATTGCAATGCCTCACGACTATGTGAACGCAAAAATCTCATCCTTTAATGCGCCTGCAAGGAAACCTGTAAAAAGCGATCCTGCAACTCTTGAAGAAGTAGTCTCGATTATTGAAGGTAAACTATCTAATTCAAAGCAAGCCTGTATTATGCCGGGTTTTCTTGTTGACCGTTTTGGCATCAAGGATCTGGCTATGGCTGTGATTAATGTTTCGGGATTGCCTTATGTTACTATGGCGCTGGATAAGTCCG
The DNA here is from genome assembly GCA_002508465.1 of Methanosarcina sp. UBA7. Taxonomy (GTDB): domain Archaea; phylum Halobacteriota; class Methanosarcinia; order Methanosarcinales; family Methanosarcinaceae; genus Methanosarcina. The sequence continues at coordinate 2,731 of DAQQ01000064.1, forward strand.
TGCTTGACGAGACTAATCCCTCCTACCTGGGATTATATATGGGACAACTTATCAATCCTGAAATCCGGGAATTTGTAGAATCCTGCGACTGTATACTTGCCATAGGTACTATCCCTTCTGATGTTAACATGGGAATGTTCACGGCAAAGCTGGATAAATCCCAAATTATCAATATCATGCCTTCCAGTGTTCATATAGGGCGTACTGATTACATCAATGTGAAAATGCTTGATGTACTGGAGGAACTTACCAGAAGGCTTAACAAGCGTACCGATATCAAGGGACCTGTGGCCAGACGTCCCGCAATTCCACGGGTAAATGCTGAAGATCCGATAACAGCTGACTATTTATACTCTAAATACGCTGAGTTTTTTAAGCCCGATGACATAATAGTGGCTGACTCAACCTCATCCTTTTACGGATTACTGCCTTTATTTTTACCGAAAGGAGTTAAGTTCCAAAGCCAGATGCTCTGGGGAGCAATTGGGTGGGCTACTCCCGCTTCCTTTGGCACTGCACTGGCTGCACCTGACCGGCGAGTAATTCTTATAACTGGCGAAGGATCACATCAGATGACTGCTCAGGAAATAAGCCAATTTTACCGCTATGGTCTAAAGCCTATTATCTTCGTGCTGAATAATCAAGGCTACCTGATCGAAAAAATGCTATCTAAAAAATTAGATTACTGCTACAATGACCTTGCAGAGTGGAGATATTATAAATTGCCAGAAGTACTAGGTCGCAATGATTGGATTACAAAAAAGGTTACTACCTGTGAGGAACTTGATAAGGTCATGAAAGAGTTGGATAATGCTAAAACGGGCGCATACATAGAAGTAGTTACACCGAAATTATCGGCTCCTTCGCTTATGGAAATGATCCACAAAAATTTATAAAAAAGTATAATTTAATTTTATTAAAAAATTATAGAAAGTTGTTCTCTCAGGTAACCCTTCTTCGATATGTTTGAATAAAATAGAACTCCTTGGAAGAACTGAGACTTCTCTTCTTTATAAGCAGTTGCAGATATCTATTCTTCTTTATAAGTAATTGCAGATATCTATTCTTCTTTATAAGTAGTTGTGGAAATCTATTAGTAAGATATACTAAGCACCGACCTTGAAACTTTGTCATAAATTACCGAAATATCACATCCGAATTTTTTTGCTACAATAAGCGCCACAACTCTAATGTCCACAAGGTAGGAAAGTCGGTCCTGCATGAAATTAATCTCTGAAACCAACTTTTGCCGGTTTACCCCAATATCTGCAGAGACAAATTCCAGAACCTTCTCGAAAGAAATTTCTTCTTTTATCGGCGCTTTTTCTCCAGAACTGCCCGGATTTTCAAGAAAATTCTCCGACGGCTTGAAAGCATGTGGAAGCCGAATACTTTCCACATCAAAACCAGGCACAAGAACCCCATCTTTAAACACGAGAAGACCTGCTTCAAGGGCTTTTTCCTTTACTTTTGAGGCAATTTTCGGGGGAAACCACTTCAGGTCAAAAGCCAGGGAATACTCAAAATCCTTCTCCGAAAGAGAAGCTGCAAGAGTTTTTTTAAAAGGAACGGAGACTACACGTTTAAGTTCTTCCATTAACTGCACCCATAAAAATTGATCTGGCAAGGAGAGTGTAATAATATTGAAAGTATAATGTTTTAAGTGTATAATATTGTTGAATGTTGTACTGTCATTAAGAGTATAATGTTTTAAGTGTATAATATTGTTGAAGGTATACTGTCATTGAGGGGATAATGTTGAAAATATAATATTATTGTGAATGTAATGAAAAGTTTAACGTAAAGAAGTATAAAGAATCAAGAAATTTGAAATAAATACTCAAAAATTTAAAGTCTCCGGCCCGGGATTTTCTATCCTGAACTTCTGCCGGAGTAAAGTCTTTCTGATAAGGAAAGTTTAGAGTGTCACAAGTTTGGCATCAAGGATTCCGTCGACTTTCCGGACTTCCTCAAGGATTGGGTCAGAAACGTCGGAGTCTATGTTAAGAACCATCATGGTAACGCCTCCAATTTCTGATCTTCCAACCTGCATGCCTGAAATATTGATATTGTTTTTGCCGAGCACCATGCAGCACGGTCCGATAACGTTGGGCCTGTTAACATGTTTGGCAAAAATCATGCGGCCTGCAGGGAAGATATCTACTCTGTCGTCATCAATTGCAACAATCTTTGGCTCGTCTCCGACAACAGTACCTGCAACCAGTTTTGTCTGTCCATTGCTGCTGAGTTTTATACTGATAATTGAAGAGTATTCCTCAGAAGATTCGGATTTGCTTTCGACGACTGCAATCATTCTGGATTTTGCAAGGATAGGAGCATTGACATAGTTTACTCCGGAACCGAGCGCCATCTCAAGCAGCCCTTTAAGAGCCGAGACTGTAAGAGGTCGTGTGTCCTTTCCTGAAATATCTCCATTGTATCCGATTTCGACTTTTTCATAGTTTCCGTCTACGAGCTGCCCTGCAATCTTGCCCATAATCTCCGAGAGCCTGATGTAAGGAGCAAGAACTGCCATAGCTTCCGGCTTTACTGAGGGTATATTGATTGCGTTCTTTGCAGGCCCACCTGTTAGGACGGATATTACTTCCTTTGCAATGTCTACTGCCACATTGACCTGAGCTTCCTGTGTGGAGGCACCAAGATGAGGAGTTGTTACAACGTTGTCATAATTAAGGAGAGGGCTGTCAAAAGGAGGCTCCTCAACGAAAACGTCTATTGCTGCACCACCCACTTTTCCGCTTTCAAGAGCTTTTGCCAGGGCTTCTTCGCTGATAATGCCGCCGCGGGCGCAGTTAATAATTCTGACGCCGGGTTTCATCAGGGCAAACTGCTCCTCATCAAGAATATTCCTGGTTTCTTTAATAAGAGGCGTGTGCACTGTGATATAATCAGCTGCCTTTGCGATTTCGTTAACTGTAGCGAGCTTGACTCCAAGCTCGACAGCCCGCTTTTCGGAAATAAAAGGATCATACCCCATAAGGTTCATCTCAAGCCCTGAAGCCCTTTTTGCGACTTCGGAACCGATTCTTCCGAGACCTATAATTCCCAGGGTCTTACCTTTGACCTCAACCCCAGTGAACTTATTGCGTTTCCATTCCCTGGCTTTCAGGGAAGCATTTGCCTGGGGGATGTTCCTGGACATTGACATCATCATGGCAATTGTGTGCTCTGCTGCCGAAATCATATTGCCTTCGGGAGAGTTAGCCACAATAATGCCTTTCTTTGTAGCTGCATCCACATCAACATTGTCAATTCCGACCCCGGCTCTCCCGATGATTTTCAGGTTGTCGGCAGCTTCGATAATCTTCTGGGTGACCTGGGTGCCGCTGCGTATTACAAGAGCATCGTAATCCTTAATTTTTTTCACCAGCTCCTCTTCGGAAAGCCCGGTGGAAACATCAACCGTAAAGTGTTCTTTTAGAATCTCCAAACCTTCATTGGAGAGTGAGTCGCTGACCAATACTTTCATGTCAATTTCTCCAAGTAATACAATAAACATGAGATATTAAATTTTAACAGAGAATACCAATTAACCTAATTGCACTTAAGCGTTATCACACACATAAAGAGCTAATCCCTTCTAATTTCATCTATACTACAAGTTTTCTTCCCTGCACTATTTCCTACAAGCCTTATTATTTTTGATCTTTGGTTACCTTACAAATCTTATTATTCCTATCTTAAATTACCCTACCAGTCTTATTATTCCTATCTTAGGTTCGTAACACTGCCCGCCTGCAAGCAGGAAGCGAATAACCTCTTCTACAACCTGCTCAGAAATTCCCCGGGAGGCTGCAGCATCCATAAAAGCTGCGTAATCGACTCCTTTGGTTCCACCCATTTCCCTGAGCAATTCGAGCACGAATTCTTTCTGGTCAGCTTTAGCATCAGCATTATCTTCTGAGTCCAAATCCAGAGTTTTGAGGCCTTCCTTGATAGAAGACTTAAGTAGTTTTGCAAACTCATCAGGAGAGCGTTCCCGTTCAAGCGCAATTACAATCCCTTCCGTAAGCTCGGAAGAAATGCCTCTCTCCAGAAGGTATTCCCTAAGTTTTTCTCCACGATATTCGCTGGTCAGAGCATCCGAGAAGACCTCAAGCCTCTCGACAGTCTGTTCTGCGGTATCTACGACCCATCTGTTACGAGTTTCCTCATCCACTATATTTACTTCTTCAGCCCGAATAGAAACAAAAACCGATCCTTGTTCGGGTTCGTAGGTCCTGGCTTTTCCTGTAAGGGCAATGAAAGCAGGAACCTGTACCGTTGAGAAGAAGATCGAAGCTTCAGGCTGATACTGCCCTGCGTAGACCGTAAAAGCACCAGTAGGATCAACTATTCTTGCCTTCCACATCTCACTCTGTGTTCCGATATTATCAAGTTCTGTGACTACTCCAACTACAAAAACACGATTGAGAATGAGTCCCACAGGGCTAATAAGCAGGTTTGGAGTTTTTGAATCTGCAGCTTCCGAGTCCGAACGCTCGAGTTTTTCAAGTTCTCTGCAGGCTTCGAATTCTCTTGCAAAAACTCTTTTTGCAACCTCTCGTTTAAGCAAGTTCAATTCCTCCCCCGGAAACCTGTGAACTTTTATCCTGCCCGTCCTCTTCATCCGGCCCGAGCCTGCGAAGGAGTTCAACTACCCTCACCGCAAGGTCCTCTTCAGGCACCCAGGCATTTTCAGCTACTAAAGAAATCCCAAATTCACTTTTTGAAGAGTTCCCGCGTACTGCAAGATAGCGGCCCGTAAGAAAGCGCCTTAAGTCTTCATAGACTGCATCTTTTGAGACATCAGAAAACATTAGCTGCTCAGCTTCTTCAAGAGTTTTTCCATAGATAATTTCCGCAAGTTCCCTTGGAAACATAACTGATACGGAACCTGTTCCGTCATCCATTACGGCTTTGATCCGCATGTCCCATATGCCTTCGACCTTTCCGTGCACCCTGCAGTTTCCTTTTTGGATTACACGACTGCATTCAGGGCAACGGGAGATAATACCTGAACCAGGCCTGACTGAAACCAGGTTGCCTGCTATGGACACGTCAAACATGCTGTCTCTTGAATTTATCTCCTGGATTTTGATAGGGACAGGGTCTTTTGCTGCGGACTCGAAAGTAAATGCAAGTTTTCCGGATTCGTCGGATCCTATCGAAGAGACTTTTGTGCTGCTCAGAATATTTACTGATGGCATTCCTCTGAACATCCGCACCTGAGCTTCTTCAATTCGGATAATGCTCCCGATATCAAGACCAGGCAGTTCAATCCAGGCCGTAAAAGGTAGCCTGCCGGTCTCGTCCGCAAGCACGCCAGAAATCACTCTGGACTTGCGTCCCTTTACAAGAATTTCCCTGTATGAAAGCTTAAGCACACAGGCTATTGTATCTACGGAAAAGTCCGCAGCTCCTATGTCAATTAACTTCTTCTTCTGGCTTGCTGAAAGTTCGGACAAGGGGGGAAGCGAAGAGTCCGAGGTTTTCGACACCGGAGACTGTTCTCCTATAGAAAGCCTGATCCGGTTCTGCCAGATCCGGACATAGGCGTTTTTGATGTTGATTACATCCCCAATCGAACCCGGTAGCTCCCTCCAGGAAGAAAACAGGACAGAACCGGTTTCGTCCGCAAGAACTCCGGTATAAAGCCTGGAAGGTTTTTCCTGAGCCCCTGCCTGCGGGTGGATTGATTTTTCCCCAAGGTCCAGAATCCTACCCGTAAGCTCAAAGTTCTTAATATTAGCAGACAGATCCCTTACTTTCAAAGTTTTTCTTTTTCCTCCGAACTTGCGGAGGATACTCTCTTTTGCGACATCAGGCGGGACACGAAAAGCAATGAGTTTCTCAAACTCTGTCCTTATGCCAGTTTTTTCAAGGTCTCCAAGCGCCCTGGTTAACTCTTCAAGGAGGGGCGCAATCTTCTCATCCATTTTTAGGCCTCCGTTCGAGACGATAATAAAACAATAAAATTTCAGTGTAATATCGGGTTCTACAGTATTTAAGGCTTTAAGTGAAGATAAGGCTTTGACTGAAGATTAATTTCCTTTATCGTAGAGGATATTGAACTATTATTTAAGGATAGCTGTTTATAATTTTTGATTTCCAAAGGTATATTAATTTTAGGATAAAATTACTTTCCTGGCGAGTATTGAGAAAATTTTTACTAAAAACCAGTAAAAAACCTAAAAAAGGAAGGTTTTCCTTTTTCTAAAGAGTTGAACCCTGACTAAAGAAAACGGAAGCTTCAAAATGTAAAGGAAGAACCAGTATGAGAAGAATAAACAGACAGAATTTCAGAGCTTTTAAGCTGACGGCGCTTGCGATTACTCTGGCAGTTCTCTGTACCTGCTCTACCTCCTCGGCCTCGACTTTAAGAGTAAGTTCGACAAATGAGGGAGACTATATTTCGATACAAGCCGCAATTGATGAAGCAGAAGTCGGAGACACTATTTATGTAAGCCCTGGAACCTATGTTGAAAATATCAAAATAAATAAGCAAGTCCAGATCTGGTCGGAGTCAAGAAAGCCAGAAGATACAGTGATAAGAGCAGCTGATCCTATGAAAAACACTATTAAACTCAGCGTAGATAGGGTATCTTTTAGCGGGTTTGCCATTGAGGGTTCGGAAAAAGCAGGGATCTTGCTTACAGGAGTTAAAAGCTGCTATGTTAACAACAACAGAGTCCAGGGAGCCAAAGACGGCATTCTTCTCAAAGGTTCTGACAGCAATACCATAAGCAATAATCTCGTTACCCTTGACGAGAAAGGAATAAGGCTCGAAAGCTCAAACTCAAATGACATTGTCGACAATATAATTGCCTATAATTATGGTCCGGGAATCGCTCTTGAGACAAGCAGCAAGAACCATATATACAACAATTACTTCAAAAACGACGAAAATGTCGAAGAAAAAGTCGTAAATAAGGAAAATATCTGGCAAAGCCCCCTCAAAACAAGAGAGAATATCATCCGGGGTCCTTACATAGGAGGAAATTTCTGGGCCAACCTTGAAGGTAAAGGTTACAGCGAAACCGGTGTGGACGAAAATAGCAATGGAATTTGCGATACCTCATATAACATCACAGGTGGAGGAACCGATAATTACCCGCTATTCCCAAAAGTCCCAAATGCCGTTAAAGCCGTTGAAAGCAATCTGAACGCCAGTGCTTATGAGCAGGGCCTGGCCGCCAGGGAGAAAGCAACCAGTTCAGAAATTACTGTAAATAAAACTGAAGAAGCTACAGAAACGTCAGTCGAAAATACTACCTATGAAAACAATACTGATGAAAATGCTACCAATGAAGAGGATTCAGAAGAAAAAGAATCACCTGGACCTGGACCTGGAGTTTTGGGGCTGGCTATAGGAGCAGCCTATTTCCTGAGGCGAAACAGATGAAGAAGAGAAAAGCTAAGATATAAAATAGAGAGATATGAGAAAATAAGAGTAATGAAAAAAAACTGAACCTTTAACAGTTTACCCGTGAGATTCAGAGGGTTAAGAAGGTTCTGTTTACAAAACTCTATTTTCACTTAGTTTGTGTCCTGTACTCTTGTCAATAAAAACGACATTTGTTGGTGTTTTTCATGAGGTAGATTTCGTAGAGATTGCAGCAGTCGGTCTTTCTATTATTTTTATATAGTTTGTTTTTGTTACCGTGCTACTGCCTACAGCATTCGTTACTGTTAAGGTTACAGTATATGTTCCTGCCTTTGAGTACTTATGGATGGGATTCTGCTGAGTTGATGTAGCTCCGTCTCCAAAAGTCCATTTCCATTTGGTAGGTGTCCCTGTGCTTGTATCAGTGAAGGCGATATTTATTGGTGTTTTTCCTGATGTAACACTACTGGTGAAGTCTGCAACCGGTTTTGTTACAACTTTTATATAGTTTGTTTTTGTTACGGTGTTACTTCCTACCGAATTCGTTACTGTTAATTTTATAGTATATGTTCCTGCCTTTGAATACTTATGAATGGGATTCTGCATGGTTGAAGTTGTCCCGTCTCCAAAATCCCATTTCCATTTAGTCGGTGTCCCTGTGCTTGTATCAGTAAAGGCGATATTTATTGGTGTTCTTCCTGATGTAACACTACTGGTGAAACTTGCAACAGGGAGTACTGGGACAGAACCTATAAACTGCCCGAATGCAACAGGCTCTTTTCCTACTCCTACTATATTTGTAACCTTATTTGTGGCTGTGTTAATTACGGAAACAGCGCCGCTTGCTTCTTTCGCCACATATACGTTAGTTCCGTCTGGGCTGAAAGCAATTCCTAAAGGATAACTTCCTACATTTACTGTTGCTGTAACCTTGTCTGTGACTGTATCAATCACAGAAAAAGTACCATCTCCATAGTTTGTCACATATGCTTTTGTTCCTGCTGGATTTACTGCAACTCCCCATGGATATTTTCCTACAGTCACCGTGGCAGCAACCTTATTTTTTACGGTATCAATTACAGAGACATCGTGTTCGTTTGTCACATATACCTTTGTTCCTGCCGGATTAACCGCAACTCCGGTAGGGAGATTTCCTACCTTTATTGTGGCTGTAACCTTGTTTGTAGCTGCGTCGATTACAGAAACAGTGTTATCAAGAGTGTTCGCCACATATACTTTTGTTCCAGCCGGGTTTACTGCAACTCCACAAGAATAATTTCCTACTTTTACTGTAGCTGTAACCTTGTTGCTTGCAGTGTCAATTACCGAGACACTTCTGCTATCTTCGTTTGCCACATATACCTTTGTTCCGTCAGGGTTTACTGCAACTCCCCAGGGACGCTTCCCTACCTGTATTGTGGCTGTAACCTTATTTGTTTTGGTGTCAATTACCGAGATAACGCCGCTTACTTCTTTTGACACATACACTTTTGTTCCGGCAGGATTGATTGCAACTCCGTAAGGATATTTTCCTACACTTACCGTAGCTGTAACCTTGTTTATTGCAAGGTCAATTGCAGAGACAGTGGTGCTGCCGCTATTTGTAACGTAGGCGTATCCAGCCGTGTTAGAAGTAATTTGTGCAGTAGCTGCCGATGTAGTAGATAATGTTAAAATTAAAAATAAAACAATAGTTGTTGAAGCTAAAGCTACTGAACACATTTTTTTGTTCATTTTCATTGTCTTACTCCTTGTGTTTCATCCTACATCCAGCAGGTAAATTGTTTTGCAAGTTTTCTCATGAATAACATTTTTGTGGAAATTTGTATTCAATCTCATCCAAAAGACTGCAAAAGTGGCCGGCCACTCCTTTTTATTGTGATGATTGGGCAATATGTTAACACATGTTAAATACAGGACGAATTAATAGAGGCGTTTGAAAAGCACTATCCTGACATCCTCTTCATTTAAGGGAAAATATTCTAACCAAAAACCTAGAATAATTTTTCACATATTTTGAAAGTTAAACTAATTTCTAATTTATTTTTAGTCTTAATGCATTTTTATGCTCGAGTAAATTTTTAAACTTTCAATAAATATATGAGATCTACTTTTTCCCTTACAGTTTGAGTAGGATACCTATCCTGAAAAATACCCAAATATTAGTGTTGACCTGCCGAATACAGGTTTATATTGCTCTAAAACTCAGTTCCAAAATCTAGTGCCGAGTCAATCATCAAGAATTCAACGATTCCGAAGAATTCTCATCGTTTTTATATGACATTTTACGGTTGACGCAGCACTAGTAGTTTCTTCACTTTTGATTTTGTAGAAGACCTATCTAAATAAGTTTCAATAGGTTCTGAAATAAATATGTAAAAGTATGTCAGCTAGTTCAGTTTAAACAACTGGAAATTCTTAATTTCAGAAGATTTCTACATAACTACATTTTTAATTAACAGATTGAACTGGAGTTCATAAACTCATGAAAATCGGAATGTAGCTATAGGTAATTTGCAGATTTAGTATAAAATTTCTTAAATGACAAATCTCTTTAGTTCAATTTAAATATCATTCTGTCTTAGTTAGTCAACGGTCGGTACTTATATCGTTTCCACATTCTCTATACAAAAGAAACATTATAGGGATTCTTGTTATATCGATTGTAGGTTAGATCCTGCATAGTAGGAGCTTAGTTATTTTGTTCTACAATTATAAATTCATTCTATATTTAGATTTTTTATATTAAAAAGTTTCCAATTCTTGTTCAAAAACTTCTTTTTTGGTTACAATTTTTGTTTGATGTTTTATGACGTAGTTTTATACCATAAAATTAAAATTCCGGCTTAATTTGCAAGAAAAACCTGATTTTTGGTCCACTCAACTAATTGTAAATCAAATATAACTTTAATAGGGTCCTTTTAAGTTCATTAAAGAAGAAAAATGAAATAGAGAAATTTTTAGCTGGATAGAGCCATGTAAGAAAGCCATGTAAGAAAGCCATGTAAGAAAGCCATGTAAGAAAGCATTTCCAAGATGTGAGATAAAAAATATCTTAACGGAGTTGTAATCTTAGCAGCAATAATGAGGTTAAGTGAAGTTTTAGGAGAGCCTCTATAATAAACTCAGTATCTTTATTTTTTTTAACTCGACTATTTCGGGGATATTAAATAAAGAATTTTAAGAAATATAGCAACACTTCAACTAGTTCGTGAGTTTACTATGTTTCCTCAATTGATTCATGAGTTTACTATATTATTTACACAATATATTCAGAAATCGTTTTAATATTATTGCCCTTGGCACTCTTTACTGTTAAGCTGACAGTAACTTTCTTGCTTCACTGTATTTATGTGCAGGACTCTTAGATGTTGAATAGGTTCCGTCTCCGAAACTCCAGTTCCATGAAGTTGGACTATTGCTGCTTTTGTCAGTAAACTACACATTCAGTAGAGCTTTTCCTGAGAATGGGAAACCCAAGAAATATGTAACAGAAGCCTATTAAGCTCCTGTCACTGTGATATAACTTGATTTTGATGCCGTGCTGCTGCCTGCAGAATTGGTTACTGTCAGTGTTACCGTGTATTTTCCTGCAGCTGAATACTTATGTGTTGGGTTCTGCAAGGTTGAACTTGTCCCGTCTCCAAAAGTCCATTTCCATTTAACTGGTGCTCCTGTGCTTGTGTCAGTAAATTTAACGTTTAACGGAACTTTTCCTGAGGTAGGAGATGCAGAGAAGGCAGCAACAGGTTTTGTTACAACTTTTATATATTCAGTTTTTGTTGCTGTATTGCTATCTGCAGTACTGCTTACCGTAAGTGCCACCGTATAACTTCCTGCGGCTGAATACTTATGCGTTGGATTTTGTTGGGTTGAACTTGTTCCATCTCCAAAACTCCATTTCCATTTGGTCGGTGCTCCTGTACTTGTGTCAGTAAATTTAACGTTTAACGGAACTTTTCCTGAGGTAGGGGATGCAGAAAATGCAGCAACTGGTTTTACTATGACTTTTATATATTCAGTTTTTGATACTGTACTGCTGCCTGCAGCACCGCTTACCGTAAGTACCACCGTATAACTTCCTGCAGCTGAATACTTATGAGTCGGGTTCTGTTGGGTTGAAGTTGTTCCGTCTCCAAAACTCCATTTCCACTTAGTGGGTGCTCCTGTGCTTGTGTCAGTAAAAGTAACAGTTAAAGGTGCTTTTCCTGAGGTAGGTTTCGCAGAGAAGTTTGCAACCGGTTTTGTTACCACTTTTATATAATCTGTTTTTGTTAATGTGTTACTGCCTGCGGAATTAGTTACTGTAAGTACAACTGCATAATTTCCTGCAGCTGAATACTTATGCGTTGAATTCTGCAAGGTTGAGGAGGTCCCATCTCCAAAATTCCATTTCCATTTAGTTGGTGTTCCTGTGCTTTTGTCAGTAAAAGCGACATTCAAAGGTGCGGTTCCTGAAGTTGGAGATGCAGAAAATGCAGCAACAGGCTCTATTGATCCGGGTTTATAGACAACTAGAGGAAGATCGTCAGAATAGATACTGCCTGTTATGCTTTTATACGCTGAATCCGAGATTCCGTCCCTGTTTACATCTGTTGCGATATTGGAAAATCCTGTACCATCAGGTTTTCCCCAGAAGTTGCCTCCGATATATGGTCCGCCTACAATATT
>DAQQ01000226.1:0-6178 GCA_002508465.1 Methanosarcina sp. UBA7
TTTACAACTCTCAGGAGCAGGGGAGGCGCTCTTGCCGATCTTGCAATCGTTGTAGTGGACATAAACGAAGGCTTCAAGCCCCAGACCTACGAAAGTCTACAGATCTTAAAGCGGTTCAAAACTCCTTTTGTTGTTGTTGCGAATAAGATTGACAGGATTGGCGGCTGGATCTCGCAAAAAGACCTGCCTTTTGCGGCTACTTTCAAAAAACAGTCCGAAGACGTTCAGGCCCGGCTCGAGACAAAACTCTACGAGGTCATCGGCGAGTTATACAACCAGGGCTTTGCAGCTGAAAGGTATGACAGGGTTACAAACTTCCAGAAAACCCTGGGTGTAGTGCCTGTAAGTGCTGTGACAGGTGAAGGAATCCCTGATGTTCTGATGGTACTTCTTGGTCTGGCTCAGAAATTCCTTGAAGCAAACCTGCAGTACAGTGCCGAAGGTCCCGGAGTCGGTACTGTCCTTGAGGTTAAGGAAGAAAAAGGCCTTGGTGCGACCCTGGACATTATCCTCTATGACGGCACTTTAAAAAAGGGCGATACTGTTGTTATCGGAAGCCTGGGAGAACCAATCCAGACAAAGGTACGGGCTCTCTTAAAACCCAGGGAACTTTCCGAGATTCGTTACGAGAGCAAGTTCAAGCAGGTAAATAAGGTTACTGCTGCTGCTGGTGTAAAGATTTCGGCTCCTGGCCTCGAAGGTGCGCTTGCAGGATCTCCAATAAGGGTTGCTGCCGAAGAAACTCTTGACGAGATTGTAGACCAGGTAAAATCCGAGATAGATGAGGTCAGGATTGATACGGATTCGGTCGGAATTATGATCAAAGCCGATACTCTCGGGTCCCTTGAAGCTCTTGTCCATGAGTTCCAGAAAGATGAGGTGCCTATCAGGAAAGCCGAGGTAGGAGATATCTCACACCGGGACGCAATTGAGGCTTCGACAGTTGAAGACCCGCTCTATTCGGTGATTATAGGTTTCAATGTCAAAGTTCACCCTGACGCCAGAGATTTCCTGCAGGAAAGTACTGTGAAGGTATTCACCAGTGACGTGATTTACCGCCTGGTTGAAGATTACCAGAAATATGTAAAAGAACAGCAGGAACAGGCTGAAAAGAAGATTTTCGAAACAATAATCCGCCCGGGAAAATTCAAAATCCTTCCTGGCTGCATATTCCGCCAGAGTAAACCTGCAGTTGTCGGCGTAAGAGTGCTTGGCGGTGTCGTGCGGACAAATGCCGATGTGATGCTTGAGAACGGAAACGTTGTAGGCAAGATCAAAGGCCTGCAGATCGAAGGAGATAATATTCCGTCTGCAGGAGTAGGCAAAGAGGTTGCAATGGCAATTGAAGGTGCAACCGTAGGCAGGCAGATCAAAGAGGAAGACGTGCTCTATATCAATGTGCCCGAGAGGCATGCCAAAGTTCTTGAGCACGAGATATATGATTCCCTTTCAACCGATGAAAAGGAAACTCTTGATATCTTTCTTTCCCTGAAAAGAAAAGATAATCCTTTCTGGGCAAAATAATGCTTATAAGTGCATAATTATATTCAGAAATTATGTTCAGAATGCACGAAAGGTTCAGGTAAAAATTCCGGAAAATCCGAGTAAGGTTCGGATGGAAAGGCAAGGCAAAGAAATTATTTAAAATAAATCTTATATTGGAGGATTTCACATGGCTAACTTCAAAGTTGTAGTTTCTGACCCTAAAGACGGGCGTGCTTACCAGATCGATTTAAAAGACGCTGAAGCAAATGCATTAATTGGAAAGTCAATAGGCAACGTTGTAGATGGTTCAATTTTCGGCCTGTCCGGCTACAAAGTCAAGATCACAGGTGGATGTGACGGCAGCGGTTTTGTTATGAAACCCGACCTTCCAGGTCCCCGAAGGCAGAGAATTCTGATGGCAGTAGGTGTGGGCTACATACCTAAGCATCCAGGACAGCGCAGGAGAAAGATGGTCCGCGGCAAGGAAATCGCTACTGATATCGTTCAGATCAATGCAAAAGTCGTTGAGTACGGAAGCAAATCCATAAAAGCTCTTCTTGGCCTCGAAGCCGCAGAAGAAGTTCCGGCAGAAACTCCGGCAGAGTAATTTTCAAGTTCCCGCCTGCGGGCGGGCTTTAAACACTTTTCGTATTACTTTTTTTGATTTCGCTGTTTTTTTCTTCTTATAGTATTCTATTGTCATTATTTTCAATAGAGATATTTCTATGCTTAATTTCTCATGATTTGCCTTTTATATACTCTACTTTTCTATAGAAGAATTATCGATAGTGTGATTAATGCTATGATTGATACTTTGATTTTAAAGATCTTCAGCACATTATTTCTATGCTAGTGTGCCAATTTTTCTGCAAAATCATAAATCTTAATAAGTTGGCAGTTGGAGAATCCAACACCAGGAGAATTTCATAATATCTCAATAAGTATCTTTATTTCACAAAGCTGTGTATTCCGATAACAGAATTCAGTTACCCGAATTTTGTTTACGTTGTGACCATTTTATTCCCAAAACCAGAAGTACCAGTAGTGCTCCAAGAATTATACTTCCTTTTAAAATAGGAAGAATAGGATAATCAAGTATGAGGTAACGTACAAAAATGAAAACACATGCGATTACATAGAAAATCAGCAATCTTACAGGATCTTTTTGACCTGCTTCCGTGCTTTCATCATATATAATCTTTGATAGTACGAACCCCATAAATAATAAAAACAAAATCCAGAATATCTGATCTATGTTGTAAGCCAAGGAAGCGTAGAGGTAAGTGATATACGGTAGTATTATGAGAATCAGAAGACGTAGATTTTTTTTAATAGAGAAAGAGATGCTCGCTTCTTCATTTTCATGAGGCTTTTTAGTTTTTTCTTCATGAGATTCGGATTCAAAAATATGACCTATTATTGAAGAAATTGATGGGTTCAATAATTGTTCTTTTTCTCTATACCATACCAAGAGTGAGAAATGTATTGCTGTAAAAATTAGGGGTAAAATAAAAACAATCTGGGGTTCTACAGAAAGATATCCTTTTTTATATAAATAACTAAATAAATAAGTAAATAAAAAATAGAAGAAAAACGAAATAAACTGCAGTTGAATGCCATAATTCTTGTTTTACGATATTGTCAATCTTTATGACCTGACCCACTATACTTTTGGGAATTTCAAACTTGAATTCATTTGCTTCTAAACCTGTAATGATTAAAGTCTCATTCCTTTGATTAAACTCTTTGACAAAAAAACTTTAAAAAAAATTTACAATCCTGTTGTATGTTTGTAAAAAATTAGTTAGAAACTTAGCCAGATTAATCAAACGTGGACTACTCATACCTGCACTTCACTATTCAAAAGTTTTTTCCCAATAAAGGGATTAATAGATTGTTTTAAAAATAGAGTCTTTTTGATGGTAAGACCGAATTTTACAAGGCACCTAACTTTGCGATCCCGCTTATGATTTTATTTTGAACTGTATGATATAGGATGAAGCCAGGACTACTAAGACAAGTATGAGAGCGTAATGCAAACTGAACTAACGAGATCGGAGAACCACTCTCTTATATCAGATACTTGTTTATTTTCAAATTGCTATAGTACAGCTATCGGAGGATTAATAGTCTGCAAACGGGAGTAAAGACATAGCAAACTTTAAATTATCTTGTAGTCACCGACTTTTCCTTTGAAGCATTCAGGATTAAGCAAAATTAACAGCCACTGCTTAACCCTAAAAACACTTTCATTGTCTAAAAATTCATAATCCTTTAAAAGTTTTATGTGTAATCTATCAAACAATCAAATAAAAGAAAATATCTACAGATCTGAAATGGGTTAATAAAAAACAGTTAGAGAGATTGGCCGGAAGTTATATCTAGGGCAATCCAATACAAATTGATTTTTACTCTATTTTTTCGATAGTATATTTATTTAGCATGAAAATGCTGCTATCAGCATGTGTTTTCATGTTGTTGTGCATGTTATTCAAAGAATATCATGTTCGTTTTCTTCGGTAGTCCACATTATCTGAATTTGGAAAATGTAACTGGTTACGTAAAAGTTAGTACCAAAAGTGAATACTAAATCTTTCGAATAACAGATACAAATAAATGAAAGTACTATTCACCGTACCTTTTTTTGACTATGTATTTTGTTTTTATACTGGAGTTCGGTTGTTCGAAGTTGTTTTTTCAAACCATGCTAACTAAGGTCCTTACAAGAAAGATTGAGATAAATATTATATTCTTTTACAGTTTATGTTTATATATAAACTAGGCATATGATATCATTTTAATTCGTACGAAATTCAATGTTAAAAGTAAGGAAAAATAAACGTTTAATTTCCCAATTGGAGTACCTAAGTCCTTTAAATATCAACTAAACTGTTTAATAAATGTACCTTAATTGAAGAAGGACTGACACTACGTTTAATTGGGCAAATAAGAATTAATCTCCATTAAAAACGAATCGCGTTTTTCAAGGGTTTATTTAATTTTATTCAAATTTGTGACTAGTACCTGCTTCTCAAAATTGATTAATAACTCTGTAGACAATCATTTTTTTTCTAGTTTTTTGTTTTCCTGCAGGTCACTCACTAGTTTTATGTCTTTTCTGAGATTGATTCAGCGACTTTTAGCACTTCTTCTTTTTCCAGGGAAGCGCAAAGACTTAGATCAATATCTCCTAACTTCCACGTCAAAAGTTTCGTTTTCCCCATCGAAAGATATTTTCCGTCTATCCCGTTAATCTGAATATCTTCTTCTTTCCCCATCGCTATAGTATCAGATGACTGGTTCTTAGATACGGTTTCTGCGAGATTTATAATTGCTTTACCTTTTATATATGTCAGTTCTACAGTTTCAGAAATCTGGTTTTCAGGGGAGAATTGGCTGTTGTTGTAGATCATTGAACTATTGAATTCATAGCCTTCAGGCAGGTAATCCGGAGTAAGGATCTTAAAACTGGCTTTCTTTCTGGCCTCTTCAAGGCTTAATTCTTCAGGAAGCTTAATTTCTCCCATATCTACTATTTTTGCGCCTTCAGGGATCTCAAACTTGAATTCCGAGTCTGGAATTCCGGTGTTAACTTTCAGGTCTTGAATTTCCAATTTCATGGTTAGATTTCCATCGCCGTTATAAGTTTCATATCTGAGAGGCATCCATGTTTCCTGATCTACCCAAATTTTTGTCTTGTATATCAGTTCGTAATCCCTATCGTTTTCTTTTGGGGTTGTCTCCAGTAGATAAGTTTTTCTTTCATCTACATTCTCAACTCCAAGTACTGTTACATTAGTATCGTTCAGGAAATTATCTATGATATTGGTATAATCATTTTCCGTAAGTTCGGAAGGCTTGGAAATTTTCATTTTTGTGACCGTATTGGTATCTAGGGTGTAACTCCACACAATTTTCCCATCTGAAACGATTGTAGTTTGATTTTCTTTACCGGACTCTGTTACAATACTTTTAATCATATTAGGCTTTTTGAACATAGTTTTGGATTCTGTTTCCTTGGTTTCTCCTCCAAAGTAAGAGGTCACATGCATTGTGTATGAATAATCTCGAGTATTATTTTCTTTATCCATCATCTGAGCTGCAATTTGTTCTGCATTCAGGTTTTTTTCCGTGCAGCCTGAAGCAAATAGGGCTACAAATACAACAGTCAGAACAAATATTGGTGTAAGTTTTTTCATTGTTGTCATATTACTCATCTTTCAACAGGTAATTTTTTATAAATATTGTAAAGCTAATAAATCTTGATAATATTTGTAATTATTTATGAAAGTTTTAAAATTAAACTTAAAACATTATCCATAAACCAAGTAATATAAGCACAAATCCACTAATTTTTTTCAAATATATTTTATATGAACGAATATTGATAAAATTTGCATTGCAGCCAACCAGGCAGAAACTGCCAGTAAGGTATTACAGTATCTTCTACTATCTGTACATCTTCTCCAGCTACAGACTCCCCAAATTTATCGTTAGGAGCAGGGCTTATAATATATTCAGTAGCTCTGGCTGTAGTGGTGGTTAAAAGGAAAAATAGTAAACAGAAGATAAGCTTTTTTTGAAGCTTAATACCGGTAAACACTAGACGTATACTGCGTTCCACTAACTGATTCCTCATAAACTTTAAACATCCAGGTTCCTTGTTGTATCCCAAATTTGACAGAATTTATAA
>DAQQ01000226.1:6186-13585 GCA_002508465.1 Methanosarcina sp. UBA7
TATTTTTCTGTCAAATTCGGGTTGTATGTACCCTTGGGAGGATCGATACCGAGATTTTCTTTCAGTCAAGGAAGAGATCCTTATTTCTTTATTTTCATAGACTTTTTAGCTTTTTCTCCATAGATTCAAATTCAAAAATATGACTGACTATTAAAAAATTGATGGGTTCAGTGATTGCTCAATCAATGATTTTTTCGACATATCAAATATGTTTGCTCTATATTATACTCCCTCAATAATTTTGAGGAACAGTTTCTGTAAATTCATTTCCTCCTCTTCGAACATGGATACCGTGCCGCCTACCTTCTTAACAGCTTTTGCAATTTCCGTACGGAGCTTCATTTTTGTATGGATATATAGAATTCCATTCTGAATTTTAAGATCCTGCACGCCCTCTACTTTCTTTATGGCTTCTGCAGCTTCTGAAAGTGGAATATCCTCCACCTCNNCCAACTGCCAGAAGTTTTCCCCTTGCGATTATCGCTATGCGGTCGCAAATCTCCTGTACTTCTTCCATAGAATGTGAACTCAGAAAAACGGTCACTCCTTTGCTCCGGTTCAGGTCTCTTATAAGATCTCTCATCATTTGAGCGCCAAGAGGGTCAATACCGCTTGTTGGTTCATCAAGGAAAAGGACCAGAGGTTCATTGATCAGAGCCTGAGCAAGCCCGAAACGCTTTCGCATACCTGTGGAAAACCCGCCTATTTTCTGGTCAATGGCACGTGTAAGACCTACGGTTTCAAGCAGGCTTACGATTCTCTTTTCACGAACTTCGGGTTCTATATTATAGAGTTTTGCATAAAAACGCAGATTCTGCCTTGCAGTGAGATTGTCATAAAAACCGGCAGGTTCAGGCAGAACTCCTGTCTGTTCCCTTATATTGATAATCTCACGGACAATATCAAAGCCTGCAACCTTTCCGCTTCCTTCGCTTGGCTCAAGCAAACCTATAAGCATTTTCATAGTTGTGGTCTTTCCAGCTCCGTTTGGGCCAACAAAACCAAAGACTTCTCCTTTTTTTACCTGCAGGTTCAGATTATCTACTGCACGAATTTGGTTTTCCTTTCCGAAAACCTTACTCAAGTGAATAGTTTCTATTGCGAATTCATTTGTTTTTCGTACAACCCCACTTTGTCCTAATTCCATGTCCATTGATTCTATTCCACTTTGTCCTAATTCCATGTCCATTGATTCTGTTCCGCTTTGTCCTAATTCCATACTCATCGATTATTCACCGCCTTCCGAATTTACGTACTACAAAAACAAGCACAATAATTGCAAAGCCCAGAAGAGCTATGCCAAGAAGTCCGCTACTTGATGATTTTTCAACATTCACCTTGATACTTTTCTCCGAACTCACAAGGTCGTCACTCTTTGCCCGGACGAAAATTTCCTTAACACCAGAACCTGCATTGGCGTTTGCAGTAATTTGCACAGGTATGGTTTTTGACTCTCCTGCTTCCAGTTCTTCTATTGTTCCAAAGCCCTGGATCTGGCTGGTGATTCCGGTTACCTCGTTAATTTCAAGAGTAACGTCCTCCAGAGGATCATTTCCTCTATTCTCTACGTTAATCCTGATTTCAGAGGAGCTTCCCGGATTCAAAGTCAATTCACTGGGACTCGAATCGACTTTAAGCAGCTCTGCATTTTCGAGGTTATTATTGATATTTACTTCAAGCTGCCTGGAAACAGTCCTGTTTCCGCTTACTGCTGCAACTGTAATGGGATAAGTCCCACTCGTAGCATTAATGAATGGCTTGACCTTAACAGTGAAAGCCTGTTCTTCACCTGCACCAAGCATAAATGAAGAAAGCCTTTCGTCTTCGTCATCGTCAGTTACAAATTCCGTGTTCCAGCCTTCAGGCTGGCTTAAAACTTGAAGATTGAGTTTAAGCGGCTGATCATACCGACTTCTCAAGGAAACTGCAAATTTGGCAGTCTTTTCAGGCCTAATTGCAAGTCCGACAATGCTGGAATTAAATTCGACGTACGCACTCAAATCCTCATTCTTTGCCATCTCGGGATTTATTGTTACACTTAGAGGCAAGAGTACACTCTGATTACTTTTTTCAGGACATGCTGCCACTAAAACTTCATAATCTCCTTTTGTTGCATTGAGTGGAGGATTTACTGTAACACTAAACTGCTGACTTCCTTCTCCAGGGACTCCTAACCTGGTAATCCTTGTTCCATCCGTCGAAAGCAAGTCAACTCCCCACCCTTCGGGTTTTGAAACAAGATAAATCTGAAAATTTGCTCTACTTTTATATTTGTTTTCGACGGTAGCCCCAAAGCTGACAGGAATTCCAGGATGTGTCTTCTTTCCAGGAATGTCAGAGTAGATTTCCATGTTGGACATTGCATTCCTGTCGATTGTCACTGTAAACTCTTGATATACCGTATCATAATTTCTTATACTTTCTCCATAAGGTCGTAAACCTATTTTTACAGGATATGCCCCGTCCTTTGCGTTTTCAGGAACTCTTACCTTAAGAGTCAATTCCTTTTCACCAGCTTCTTCGGGTAGAGTAATCTGGCTTACCTGAGTGCCATCTGCATAGATACCTGCAGTCCAGTTTTCGGGTACTTTCTCCAGGAAAAATGTAACTGATGTACTCTCAGAAGTGTTGTATCCCTTTTCTAAGGTAAAGCTGAACTCCACCAGGTCCCCAGGCTTTGCGACCTTGCCACTGATCTCATTTAAGACTGCAAGATTGGAGAAGTCCGCTCTGGCTGGAAAAGGCATAAAAAAAAATAATATGAATAGTACAAGGAGGAGCTTTGCTTTGTTTTCAGGCACTTAATATCCTTCCTAAGAAATATCATACATATAGCAATCAGGAAAAATTAGTGGAGCGATAAGTGGAACTGCAAAGTTTAGCTATTTTAAGTCATTGATCTTTTTCTTAACTAGTAAAGTTGATTATCGTTCCCAAAACTCTACTTCATCCTGAAAATACATTTCACTTTCCAGAAAACTTTTTTCATTTATATATTTTATGTCCAAAGTCTCTAACAATTCATACGTTGATTAAAATTATAAGAAAATTTATTCTAATCCGAGTTTTCTCTCCAGGATTGTTAGAGACTTTGGACATAAAATTAATATTAATGTAAAAAAGTAGTAATTTATGGAGTTCAACCGGACGCGAAAAGAACGATTGAACTCCAACCCCCTATAAGAGTAAGACTTACACACTTGAGGAACAAAATCAATTATGGCAAAGACCGCGGATTAAAGTTACATTTTATAGTTAACGGTCTGATGCTGTTGATTTTTCAGTTCAATGACGTAAGTCCTAGGAGGTAAATCTGCATAGTTTTAAGATTACTTAATACTTGCGGATTTTACCTCTCAGTAAACAAAATTTGAGAGGTGTTATATAAAATGAACATGAAAATTAGTTTAATGATAGCACTCATAGCATGTGTCATGCTTGTGGGTGTTGCGGCAGCCGAACCTCCTGATGCAGGATCTTCGTTTAGCACAGCACAATATGTTAGTATGAGTACTGGATACAACTTCATTGATGGAACATTGACTGCGAGTCCAGCCGATGGATCAGATTTCTATTACGGCAGCCCTGGTACTGGTACTATTTATGTGTATCTTGACGGTACTTCGTTGGGAAAGGGCGCAGTAGTTCAGATGTACGAAGGTAGCAGTTCCCATCCCTTAATGCAGTATATAAGTAAGAATACTCGAGCTATAAATGATGACAACTTAAATACACAACCAGTCTATGTTCAGGTTTCTGGTTTTCCCGGCATTGGAGCCTACGAGGCTATTGTAGATAAGTGGTAAAAGGGATATTTCCATTCTGGCACCAAAACCAGAATGGATTAATTTTTTCAACATTGCAAACTAATTTTTCAACTTTTGGATGGATAGTCAAATGCTAAGAAGTGTTTTCATATTAGTTATATTATTACTTGTCATAGACATAGCGTCAGCAAACCCAATACCTGAAAGTTCAAGTCTTAACGTTACATCTCTTGATGAGATCCTCCATATAGAAAAAGGATTCATAACAACTTCAACAGCGTGGAGTCCTGATGGACAATATTTGCTTGTAACCTGTTCAAAATATGTTCCTCCTTCAAAGAACATTGTTAAACATTACCTATTGGACACAAATTCTCACACTTTCGGGGAAATCAATTATGGGATTAATGAGTCAGGCACCAATGGCATTTTGGAAGCAAAATGGGTCCCATCTGGAGACAAGATCTATTTTGGAGTTTCAAAGTTTGCTGGTCCAACAGATTCAGGTAGTTGCTTTGTTGTTTGTAATCCAGACGGTACAGATTTGAGGGGTGTAGGAACTGACTTTACAGATCTTTCAGATGTAATGAAAAATGTTGGAAGTATTGGTCGTCAAGGAAATCTTAACTGGAATTCTGATTCTAGTAAAGTTGTATTTGAATGGCAAAAACACGGAAATGCTTCTACTGGAGTATACATCGCAAACAGAGATGGAACAAACACCCGTGAACTTTCTTCAGCTACGTATCCACAGCCTGTTTGGTATGATTCTGACAAAATCTTCATTGTTAAGGATGATGGAAATGTGGAGCTTATTAATGAGAGCGGTGATTTAATTCAGACTTTCCAGCCTAAAAACAAAAATGAAAAATATTGGGAATTCTCGCTAAGCCCTGACAGAAAAAAAATACTCTTAGTTTCAGCATTACCAGGTAGCTTCGATTTACAGACTTATATCTCTAATACCGATGGTTCGAACTTAAAAGGGAATGTTTCTTATTATGATGGAGAAGACACAGAAATTTTGACAAAAGAATTTTGGCAACCAAACGGTTCAGTTCTTCTGGTGAATCAGAATAATAATCTTTATATTGTAGAAGGCGATGAAAACGACAAGCGTCTTTTGTATGAAGGCAATGCTAGTAAACCGCAATGGTCCCCTGATGGGAAGAAAATACTATTCGTTGAGAATAAAAATAAACTATATTCAATTGACATTGATGGGACTAACCTAACTTTCATTACTAATTTCGGACTTACATCCTCTTACTTTTGGGATTTGTTCTGGAGTCCTCTAGATAAAGCTAAGCAATTTTCGATAAGTCCGTCTGGAAATCTCATAGCTTTTACATCTGCCCTTTATCCTGATAGCGGAAAGCTAATTGAAAACGAGCCCGGCCCTTCAAAGCTTCAAAATGTTGCTGCTCCTTTATTCATTGTTAATTCAGATGGCTCTAATCTAAATCAAATAACCAAGACGATAAAAGGTAGACATGATCTATTAAGGGAGTGGAGTCCAGATGGCAAACGATTCACTATAGGATCTATACTATTTTCCTCAGATAGTGACTGGGATGAGGGTGAGAATTTTTTAGTTGAGTTGAACTCTGAGAATTCCTCTTCTACCTGGAAGAGTATGCCTGTAAAGGAAATTATCGAGAACGGAGAACCTAGTACCATCGATAAAGCTAAAACTGATAAGCCAAACTCTGCAAATGTCTCACAATCTATAAACACATCCCAGGCTGCTGATCTTGAAGAGACAGGCAAGCAATCTCCTTCTTTTGTATTTTTACAGCTTTTTGTCTGTATATTAGGAGCCTGGTTAATGCATAAAAGCTGGAAGTTGTGATACAATGAATAAAGACTGCGTTTTAACACTGGCACAAAAGGAATTCTCGGACAAACTGTACGAACCGATTTTTTTTGTATTGGTTGCCATTTTTATAGGTACTATATTCATATACTTGCAAAGTAATGACGGTGGGGAGAATTTTAAGCGAGTTGTCCAAGCAATCGGGGTATTTTTCCCATTAATAGGCATAGCTCTTGGGTATGATGGAATAATTAAAGAAAAAAACAGTAAAAGTCTCAATGTTTTATTGACCCATCCTGTGTTCAGAGATAATATTATTACAGGCAAATTTCTCGGGATTTCAATGACTCTTGCTCTTGTGGTATTTTTGTCCTTAATATTAGTTGCAGCCTCAGATTTTATTATTTCAGGAAAAATTGCTGCATTTGATTCCCTTTTGCGCCTGCTAATTTTCGGGATATTTACTTTTCTTTATCTTTTAGTTTTTGCAGCTTTTGGACTTTTCACTTCAGTCTGGTGTAAAACCGAAATTGAATCCCTCACCTTTGGAGTCCTTGTCTGGATCAACATGTGTGTCGCCTTAGGACCTACAGTCATGACACTTGCGTCTCTTGCGTCAGGTCAGTCGCTATTTGATATGACAAAAGAATATGTTTCGACTACAGCTACAATATACAATATCTCACCTTTACATCATTTTGCTGAAGTGACAGTCGGAAATCTGGATTTGAGTTTATTCGGGTTTCATGTTCAAACTGACGTACATGGGTTTCTGGACACTCAATACTTGATATCTTACCTTATTGGATATTACTGGCAAAATGCGATAATTTTGTTGATTCTTCCATTTCTATTTCTGGCAGCTTCATACATCTCATTCTTGAGAGATGATGTTTAAGGAGGGAATAATGTGGAAAATGTCTCCAATATCAAAGTCATAACCGAAAAAGAGTTTGCTGACCATCTGAAAAGTCCTGTATTCCTTTCTTTTACGGCAACCTTTACTCTGGTCATCCTTGCTTATTCGTGTTTACAAGGCATGGAAGTCGAATATAGTTTGAATGTTCTTGGCAGTCCTGATTTGATGAGAGGGTTTGAAGGAGTAGTACAGGTTGTCGGTCGTTTTGCACCTATTATAGGAATTGTACTGGGTTTTGATGCAATTGTCAAAGAGATAAAGTCCAGTTCTATGAATGTTTTATTGACCCATCCCGTGTTCAGGGATAATATAATTCTTGGCAAAATCCTGGGGTCAGGCTTATGTATTCTGCTGGTGCTTTTTTTTTCCATCAATTTGGCAACCGGAGCCATGTTAGTAATTTCAGGAGTTCCGGTTACGATGCAGCAAATCACAAGAATTGAGATATTCGTATTTCTGACTTTCTTTTATGCCTTATTCTTCCTTGCAATTTCCATAATGATATCGACAATATCAAAAAAATCAAATAACTCTCTTATGTTCAACATAATTTTCTGGCTTATAATAACAATATTAATTGCCGATCTGCTCTTTACTGTAAGTCTTACTTTATCCGGAGATAGTCATTCAGCACAAGCTCAGACTCAGGTTCTCAAGAATTTCCTTCCTGATTATCAGTATACTTCTACTGCTATAGGAATCAAAGATGCTGATACAGGACTTACTTCTGGAATAGGCGGAATATTTGACACTCGTTATACACTTGGAGCCTGGGCATGGGAATTCTGGCCCAATCTGGCATACCTTTTCGTGCTACCATTCATCTTGCTTATAGGCTCAGTACTAGCATTTTTGAGAAAAGATATAACATACTGAATGGGAATGTTTCCAAAGAGG
>DAQQ01000127.1:0-11097 GCA_002508465.1 Methanosarcina sp. UBA7
ATTTCATGTTCTATTGGCTTTGAGAGAAATTCGCAAACTTTCTCATCAAGTTCTTTAGTAATTCTGGAAACAGAAGATGCTGAGATTCCCTCTACTCCTAGAGCAGTCATGAACTTTTCCACCCTTCTTGTGGAAACACCTTGAAGATAAGATTCAGATACGGCAGCTAAAATGGACTTTTCCACCCTGGAATACTTTTCAAACACCTGAGTTTCAAAGGGAAATTCACGGAATTGGGGCTTTAACAATTCAAGTTCGCCATATTTAGTAAGGAGAGTTCGGGGCTTGTAGCCATTTCTACTAGCTTTTCGTGAATAAGTACGCTCATAACGTTGTGCAAAAGATTGGAAGAGGGATTCCTCCTCCATCACAAGGTTTAAAAACCAAGTAATTAAATGACGAATTCCATCTTCCTGATCGATAAGATAATCTTTTATGAATGAGAATAGATTAACCATTGACTCTACATCCTCTTTTTTTGTGGTGAAGAAAAAGGATATAGAGTCAATCATATTTTACAGAACTTAAACCCAAATTCTGCAGTATTTTTTGAAAAATCAACCATTTTCTTGATAGCGCTTTTTGGGCAGCGTTAATTAGTTAATACTAGAGCCTATCCCAAAAGTAATATTATGTTGAAATTATAAATTTACTTTTATATCATTTCGTGAAATCAATGATGTTCTATGGGAATCCATGGAACCTTATCTTCCTCCACAGAAATCATATACAGGAAGGCCACGTGCAAATATGAGAAAGTTAATGAACGGTATTTTGTACGTTGTTATGACAGGTTGTACGTGGAAAGACGTTCCCAGGAAATATGGATCTAAGTCAACAGTACATAGATTCCATCTATATCTGTGTGAACATGGTATTTATCGGAAGATTTTCAATGAACTTTTAAACAAAGGTTACGATTTGAATAAAATAAGTCTTTCTCACTGCTTTACTGATACAAAGGATGTTCCGGCTAAAAAAGGGGGAATATCGGTTACGATGGACACAAAAAAATAAAAGGAAGAAAAATAAGCGTTTTAGTAGATCTACAGGGTTTATCTCTCTCGATTATTATTGTTCCTGCAAATAAGAATGATTCTACACTTTATATACCTACACTTAAAAATTTTAATATAAAGAGACCTATAGGAAGGTCTGTTAACAGGCCTTCCAAAGTAACAGCTGATGCAATGTATGATACAGCTAAAATTAGAAAATATAACAGGAAAAGAGGAATAAAGTCCAATATACCAGTAAATAAAAGAAATAGGAAGAAAAAGAAGAGAGGAAGACCAATAAAAGTAGATCATGAAGAATACAAAAAGAAAAGCATAGTAGAAAGGTTCTTTAGCTGGATAGAGTCATGTAAGAAAGTATTTACAAGATATGAAATTAAAGAGGCATCATATTTAGGAGTTATAATGGTAGCAGCAATAATTAGAGTAAATGAGCTTTTGGGATAGGCTCTATGAGTACATGCTGACCTCTAATAAGGGGTACTATTCACGTTTCAGATTATGGAGCTGTCTTCTTTATATTAGTTTGTCTTCTTTTTATAGTCCCAACTATAGTCACGAAGCTAAATAATGCAACTACTTAATATGTAATATGAGGTTTTTTTGTTGCAACATTTACAGGTGTGACTATATATATTCCGGACTTTTGCCAGATTTGAGCAGAGGAAGATCCCTTTTTTCACGCTGCATTTGTTGCACCGCCTGCACAATAGTTTCCTCATATAGGTAAAATAATAATTATAATATGTAATATTAAGTAGCAAAAAAAAAATCAAAGATATTAAATATTAGTTTGTAGTATAGTTAAGTGTCTCTACCAAACAGACACGAATAGCATAACGAAGTGTCTCTCCGAACAGACACGAAATCTAAATCGCCTCCTAGATTGTCGAAAGCACCTGGATTTCTTTTTGCCCCTGCCTGCGAAGAAAAACAGACAGGGGTCAGGGTGCTGAAAAAAAGAGAAATTGAATTTGAGGCGTTTTACCTGTCCATAAGCCAGGAATATATTCTCTGCATACTGCTTCTTATTAAATGGAAACACTTAAATCCAAGTATTCTTTTTGATGACGCATTTTTTATGTTTTTCTGCATATAAATTTTCAATTGTCTAGTTATGTATACTGAGTTGAAACTATGCCATATTAAATCGTTTCCACGATCGTTAACCTTATATTTAACTCTATAACTTGGACAGAAACCAGAGGTTTAAATTCTCTGAAGTCTGATTAAAGCTTTTGATCAAATTTCTTTTACTAAATTTCCCTTTTTGGAATGAAGTTATTAGTGATTAATAAAGGAGGAAAATATTTTATACTCGGTCAAACGTTTTTAATAATACTTACAAGGTTCTTATTAAGAACTTACGTAAATAATACTGAAATAAAAACAGCAGAGAAATAGAAAATGTTCTCATAGAAAATGCTCTCAAAAAAATAAAACAATGCTGCTTGTTCAATTGGATAACATATCAGGGGAATCATTATCCATAAACAATTACGTAAAAGTTCTGAACTATTTTTCTTTCCGGATTAAAGAAAATCAAATGCCGGTTTCTTTGAGATGTACTTCTGAATGATCAATACAGCAAAAGAGCTTATGTGATAAATGTTCAGGAGTTAGATCTACATGCCAGGAACCGAAGTAGCAAGTGAACTTTTACTTATAAGTAAAACAGAGGAGCCTGAACTCAAAATACTTGACGACTTTTTTGAGCCAAAGGCAGTACATGACCATTTTATGGAACTAACAACAAGATACCACCCGTCTGGTGAGGAGAATCAAGTTCGTGAGTATGTTATTGAATATGCCAGAAAGATAGAAGGCGTAGAAGTCATTCACTACGATTCAGAAACTAAAGATCCCGGAGAAAGAGTGATTGTCCTTCGTAGAAAGGGATCAGGGGATCATGCCAGTGATCCTTATGTCACTCTACAGGCGCACATGGATATGGTGTGTTCTCCTGACAAGAATATTTTTCCATTAAAAGTCTTTGGTTATCTTGATAACGAAGGTGCAAAATGGATAAAAGCCGGAGATACTGACAGCATTACTGACCCAAAAAAAGGTACTACCCTGGGTGCAGACGATGGAATTGGAGTAGCAACTATCCTTGCCATTCTGGAGGATAATAATCTCAAAGACTACCCAATTGAGTGTTTTTTTACTGTCCAGGAAGAAACCGACATGGGGGGAGCTGCAAACTTTGATAAAAGCCTCCTGATCGGTAGAAAGTACATAAATGTTGATGCTGAAGTTGTAGACACTATTATTTACGGCAGTGCAGGAGGGTGCAATGTCCAGTATGAAGGAAACCTTGCTTTATCAAGTGTTCCATGTGGTTATACTAACCTGAAGTTATCGATTTCAGGGCTTCTTGGAGGACATTCCGGCATCAATATCAATAGTGGAAGGCTCAATGCGATCAAGGTCCTCACTGAAATTCTCATTCGATTTAATAAGCGGCTCACAAATCTTGATGTTGAAGGTGAAGGTATTAAAAGTTATGATCTGCGTCTTATTTCATTGCAAAGGGACGAAGACCCGATTTCAAACAAAATTCCAAGCTGTGCCAGCGCCATAATAGCTATTCCTGGTGGCGATAAGGAAGAATTTGTAAATGATTTCACAGCTTACTGCGAAGCTTTAAAAGTACAGTCTCAGCCAGAGGAGAACTTAATTTATGAGATTAAAGAAATAACTCAAAACTCTCTTGATGAAGCATCGACAGATGCACTTCTGTGCTTACTTCAGCAGATACCCCACGGAGTCATCCACATGATTCCGGGAAAAACTAGTTTGGTAGAGACCTCAAGCAACCTGGCAAATATCGCCCTGCAAAATATGCTAATCAACGCTTCAAATCGCAGCTCGGATGCAAATTCCATGAACGCCCTAATTCAAATTCAAAAATCAATAGGTGAACTCTTCAAGTACTCGGTAGGGACAAGTGATTCCTATCCTCCATGGGAACCAAGTAATTCTGACTTACTTGATAAAGCACAGAATGTATACAAAGAGATCTATCATAAAGAAGACGCAGCCACCGTAATCCATGCAGGCCTTGAATGTAGTTATGTTGTGCAAAAATATGATGGTAAAATAGACTGTATTTCTATTGGGCCTACTATATTGAACCCTCATACCGGGAGTGAATGCCTTAAGGCAGACACAGTGGGAACTTTCTATAATGCAGTAACCAGTCTTATCCAGGAACTTTTTCAGAAAAGTGCATAATACGTTAATTGGAAGCATAAGCCCGCATCCAATTTATTTCTTATTTATTATTCAAAGTAAGCTGGGTAAGGCAAATTAATTTTGTAACTCTATACAAGGGGTTAAAAGTTATGATTTCTAGAAAAGTAAATCTGGAAACTCTGGATGAGTCTAAAAAGTATCGTGTCGGCGCATACAGTGCCAGATATATCGCAAAGGTCAAAGAAAAAGGAATTCCAAAGTATGAGTTCCCTGAAGAAGGGATGAGTCCAAGAGCTGCTTATCAACTGGTACATGACGAGCAGAGTCTCGACGGCAATCCCTTCCTGAATCTGGCAAGTTTTGTCAACACATGGATGGAACCGGAAGCAGACGAGCTTGTCATGGAAAATATCAATAAAAATATCATAGATATTTTCGAGTATCCTCAAACTGACAAAGTTATTCACAGGAATATTGTAAATATGCTTGGGCGTCTTTTCAATGGGAATCATACCGAATTCATGGGCACGGCAACAGCAGGATCCTCTGAAGCCATAATGCTGGGTTTGCTGGCTCACAAATGGAGCTGGAAAAACTCAGGGCGAGGCAAAGGCAAGCCAAACATAATTTTCGGAAACGATGCTCATGTTTGCTGGGATAAGTTTGCCAAGTACTTTGACGTTGAGGCTAGAAAAATTCCTATAGACAAAGATGTACGTACAATTACGGCAGATGCTGTCTCAGAGAAAATTGATGAGAACACAATTTGTGTTGGTTGCGTTCTGGGAACAACTTTTACAGGAGAAATCGATCCTGTAAAGGACATTAACGATTTGCTTCTGAAATACAAGAAAGAAAAAGGCTGGGACATACCAATCCACATAGACGCTGCAAGTGGCGGCTTCATATTGCCATTTACTGAGCCTGGTTTTAAGTGGGACTTCAGGCTGGAAAGAGTAAAATCGATAAACGTTTCAGGGCATAAATACGGATTGACTTATCCTGGCCTCGGCTGGCTGATTTTCCGTGACGAAAGTGACCTTCCCGAAGAGCTGATTTTCCATGTAAACTACCTTGGAGAAATGGAAGACTCTTACACCCTTAACTTTTCAGGAGGCAGTGCAATGGTTGTGGCTCAATATTATAATATTTTAAGATTCGGAAGAGCTGGCTACACCGGAATAATGAAGAACATCCTTGAGGTTTCCCAGGACCTTGCCAGGAAAGTTAACAACTTGGGCCGTTTCGAAATGCTGAACAAAGGAGAAAGGCTTCCTATAATTGCTTTCAAACAAAAAAAGGAAACTGGCTATTCCCTGCAGCAGCTCTCATATAAGCTGAGAGAGAAAGGCTGGATAATTCCCGCCTACTGTCTTCCGGAAAATGCGGCAGATATCGAGATAATGCGTATTGTCGTAAGAGAAAATTTCACTTCGGACATGGCAGCAATTCTTGTCAAAGATATCGAAAATGCATGTAAGTTTTTTGAAAATGAGAACAAATCAGGAACAGAAAAACCCTGCCCATCTGAAAATGATATGTCTCATATTTGCTGAAAATTTACACCTCAGCAAGTTTATTTTTTTTAGAAAAAGCTGATCTCAGAATTTGATTACGAACCTAAAAATGAGAAGTAGCGAGGTGTCATTATATGTCACGAAAGCTTCCTGTTTTAATCATTGCCAGTGAAAAATATGGAAACGGGTCTGTTTCCGACCAGGCAATGAAACGTCTTACAGAAGCACTTCATGAACTGGGCTATGGGACAACAATGACCACAACCCCTGAAGACGGTCTGTCTCTTGTCGTTTCAGACCCTGGGTTTGGATGTGTCTTTCTGGACTGGGATCTCCCAGGAGAATCTCACTTCAGTGAGCATGCAGCAGAGGACATTATAAAATCCATCCGTGCCAGAAACAAAAATCTTCCTATCTTTCTTATTGCGGAAAAAACACTCGTAGGTGACTTGCCTACCGAAGTGATCAAGGAAGTACATGAGTACGTTTACATGTACCAGGATACAGCAGCTTTCATTGCAGGCAGGGTGGATTTCGCAATTAGACGCTACTATGAAACTCTTCTCCCACCATACTTCCGCGAGTTAAAGAACTTCACAGAAGATGCAGCTTACAGCTGGGATGCACCTGGACATATGGGAGGTGTAGCCTATCTGAAACATCCTGTAGGAATGGAATTTCATAAGTTCTTCGGAGAGAATATTATGCGTGCCGATATCGGCATCTCAACTGCGGAACTAGGTGACTGGCTTGAACACATAGGCCCTTCATATGAGTCCGAATGTAATGCGGCGCGCATTTTCGGAGCGGAATACACTTTCTATGTACTTGGGGGTTCTTCTACATCGAACAGGATAGTCTGCCAGGGGGCCATAGGTGCAGGAGAAATGGTAGTTGTGGACCGAAATTGCCACAAATCTCTCAACCATGGGCTGACCATTAGTGGGGCAAGAGCAGTTTACCTGAAACCCACACGCAACGGTTATGGCATGATAGGGCTCATACCTCCCAGCTGTTTCGAGCCTGAATATATAAGAGACCTGATCAAAGCCAGCCCACTGGTTACTGATGCGGTATCCAGCGATCCTTCTTATGCTGTCGTGACCAACTGTACGTATGATGGGTTCTGCTATGATGTCGATCGCGTAGTTGAGCTACTTGGCGAGAGCGTTCCCAGGATTCATTTCGACGAGGCCTGGTATGCTTATGCCAAATTCCATCCTCTTTATAGAGGCCGCTTTTCGATGGGTGTTCCCGAGAATGAGAATCTGCCTACACTCTTTGCTGTACAGTCAACTCATAAAATGCTGCCTGCTTTTTCAATGGCCTCGATGATTCACCTGAGGGTCAATCCGAAAAGAGCTCCTCTGGAGTTTGATCAGTTCAATGAAGCATTCATGATGCACGGGACCACTTCACCTTTCTATCCGATGATTGCTTCTATCGACGTGGCCACTTCAATGATGGATGAACCTGCCGGCCCGACAATGATGCAGGAGACTGTTCTGGACGCCATAGGCTTGCGTAAAGCAATTGCCTCGGTAGCCAGAAAACTTGCGGCGGAAGGCGGACAGGATAGTTGGTTTTTCTCCTGTTATCAACCCGAGAAAGTCTCAGACCCGAGAACAGGAGAACAATTTAACTTTGTGGATGCACCTGATGAGCTACTTGAAAATGAGTCCTCCTGCTGGACGCTAAAGCCAGGAGACAGATGGCACGGATTCGAAGATGATTGCCTCGATGAGGATTATTGTATGCTCGACCCAACCAAAGTGACAATCATATGCCCGGGTATTAGTCCAGACGGTCAGATTTCAGATTGGGGAATTCCAGGAGCTATCCTGACACGTTTTCTGGACTCACGCCGCATTGAGATCGCAAGGACAGGGGACTACACTGTGCTCGTACTCTTCTCAGTAGGGTCAAGTAAAGGCAAGTGGGGCACTCTTCTTGAAGCCATGATTGAGTTTAAACGCCTCTATGACAGTGGGGCGGTTGTCTCTGAAGTCCTTCCTGATCTGGTCGCCGAATACCCGGAAAGATATAGTCTGAAAGGCAATGGTCTGAACAACGATGAACCCATGACTCTTAAGTACCTCTGCCAGACAATGCATGAAGAAATGAGAAGACTTGATCTGCCTGGCCTGCTGAACAAAGCCTGTGATACTATCCCGGATACGGTTCTTTCTTCTGCCGAAACATATCAGAAACTCGTCCGTGGAAAGACAGAAAAACTCAAAGTAGAGGATGTCGAAAACCGGGTTTCCGGACATCTGCTGGTGCCTTATCCTCCCGGAATACCAATCCTTATGCCAGGAGAACGCCTTGGAAACAAGGATAGCCCTCACATCAAGTTTTTACTCAATCTTCAGGAATTCAGCCAGAGATTTCCAGGTTTTGGGCATGAGATTCACGGAATCGAGGTTGATGGGGAAGGTGTTTTCTGGATGCGCTGTGTGAAGAAAGAAATTCGGGAAACTGAAGAAATAATTAGGGAAATGAAAGAAAAGAGAACTTTTACTTCTACTCTGATCCACAGGCAAATGACTCGTCCGCGTTCGGCCATGAGATCATTCAAGAAGGGCCGCTCCTGATTGGGAAAGAAAGGGATTAAAGGAGAGCTGAAAACTGTAAAGACGGCTGAAAGCTGTAAAGACGACTGAAAACTGTAAAGAAATCCGAAACCTGTAAAGACAACTGAAACCTGTAAAGAAGGCTAAAAATTCTGAATTTTAATAAGTTTTGGAGGATAAATGAATGCAATAGAAAAAGATCTAGAAGTTAATTCCGATTTCAGTCCGGAAAAAATGAATAGCTCTTTTGCGGAATTCAAGCAAAATTATCCAGAATTTGAAACAACGCATATTCTTGATGAGCTGAGGGAACTTGAATACGCACGCTTGGACTGGCAGGACCAGATCTATCTGGATTATACGGGTGGCGGGCTATATGCCAATAGTCAGCTTATCAAACATATGGAACTGCTCCAATGCAATGTTTTTGGAAATCCTCACTCAGAAAACCTTACTTCGATGGCTATGACAAAACTTGTGGAGCGGGCCAGGAACAAAATATTAAGCTTTTTTAATGCGTCTCCTGATGAATATGTAGTTATTTTTACTCCCAATGCAACAGGTGCCCTCAGGCTGATAGGAGAAGCCTATCCGTTTGAGAAGGGAGGTCAGTTTTTGCTGACCGTAGATAACCATAACTCAGTTAATGGAATTAGAGTTTTTGCAGAAAGTAAAGGAGCTTCCGTAAACTACATTCCTGTAAAACCTCCCGAGCTGAGAGTGGACGAAAAAAAGCTGGAGATTTATCTCGGTAAAGCCAAACATAAGGAAAATAACCTGTTTGCTTATCCTGCCCAATCCAATTTTTCGGGAGTACAGCATCCTCTGGACTGGATTGAGAAAGCCAGAAAAAAAGGCTGGGACGTCTTGCTGGATTGTGCTGCTTTCGTACCTACCAACCGCCTTGACTTAAGCCAGTGGAACCCTGATTTTATCTCAATCTCATTTTACAAGATGTTTGGCTACCCGACTGGTCTTGGCTGTCTCCTTGCTCGAAAAGCTGCTTTAAATAAACTGAAAAGACCCTGGTTTTCCGGAGGTACCATTAGCATAGTTTCTGTCCAGAAAGAAAACTGGTATTGCCTGCAACAGGGCGATGAAGCCTTTGAAGCCTTTGAAGATGGCACTATAAATTATCTCAGCGTACCTGCTATTGAAATAGGACTGAAATACATAGAACGGATTGGGGTAGATATTATTCATAAAAGAGTTATGTGCCTTACAGGCTGGCAGCTGGATAATATGCAGGCTCTGAAATATCCCAATGGCCAGATTTTTGTAAAAATTCATGGCCCGTCCGATCTCGAGAAACGGGGAGGAACGATTGCTTTTAATCTCTATCATGCAGACGGAACACCTTTTGATTGCCATGTGGTACAGGATGCAGCAAATAAGGCAAAGATTTCTTTAAGAACAGGCTGCTTCTGCAATCCTGGAGACGGTGAAGTAAGCCATAATATCACCAGAAACGAAATGGCTTCATGTTTTGAGAATCTGAAGCCTTCTAGCATGTATCCTTACGGCTCAGACTGCAAGAACCATGAATCCTGTCTTGCCGTAAAAACTAAAATGGCAAGCATACGTGTATCACTTGGCCTTGTAACAAACTTCTCAGACGTCTACTTATTTATGAACTTCCTCCACGGACTGCTGTGTGAGCCCAAAATCCAAGTTTCCAAAGCAGAAAAAGTAAAACGCAGAGCGTTCCTGAATAAAGGACCATAAGTAAGAAGAGTAAGATAAATTCATCCTGGGTTCTGATATTAAGCCATTTAAGAAAACTGCTTGACCGCAAGCCTTNNCGTGATCAACTGACTCAGCGGTTACGTTTGGATTTGGAAATCTTATCCTCTAACCCTATCGGCGTGATAAACCGGCGCAACGGTTTCGGGTCAACGGTTGTTACAAATCAAAAATCACGCTGGTGAATCCCAATTCGGGATGCGATTTCACTGGAATTGGACTTCCTTAACCACCCTGAATCCCAGGCTATTTAACTTTTTATCCTGGGCTGCAAAAAGTCTTTCAGCCGACCGGCAGCAGCCTGCGTTTCCATTCCAGCCTCCGCCTCTCCTTATCCTTACTGGAGTGGATACGCTTGGGAAAGGATTTTCCCAGGCCCTCCCGTCCGTCGGGGCTCCTTTGTAACTTATATGGTACTCGTCCTGTACCCATTCCCCTGCATTTCCATAAATATCATAAAGTCCCCAGGGGTTTGGTTTTTTCAGGCCGACCGGATGAGTTTCAAACCCTGAATTCTCTAGAAACCAGGCATATTCTGTAAGTTTCGATTCGTCATCTCCAAAAAAATAAGCGGTTTCGGTTCCTGCCCTGGCTGCGTATTCCCACTCAGCTTCAGTTGGAAGGCGGTAGATTCGGGAAGTTCCATCGGCACTTTCCAGAGCATTGAGTTTTCGGAAAAAGACCTGAATCTCATTCCAGGAAACGTTCTCAACCGGGTTCTTTTCACCCTTGAAATACGCAGGATTGTTCCCCATGACTTTTTTCCATTGCTCCTGCGTGACCGGGTACCTGCCAAGGTAAAAAGGTTCTTTGATTGTTACTTTATGCACAGGGCTTTCCCAGAGCTTCCTCCGTTTTTCACGCATTGGAGAGCCCATATTAAATTCTCCGGCAGGAATTAGAATAAACTCCATTCCAA
Organism: Methanosarcina sp. UBA7; assembly: GCA_002508465.1. Classification (GTDB taxonomy): domain Archaea; phylum Halobacteriota; class Methanosarcinia; order Methanosarcinales; family Methanosarcinaceae; genus Methanosarcina. Next base: position 10,967 of record DAQQ01000127.1, read on the forward strand.
CAGAGTCAATTGTTAGACTACCGGATAAACTCTTGATTGAGTTGTTTATCGAGTTGTTAATTGAGTTACTGACGGAATTGTCAATTGATTTATTTAGTGAGTTGCCTCGTGAGTTATTCAGTGAGTTATTC
>DAQQ01000127.1:11240-11363 GCA_002508465.1 Methanosarcina sp. UBA7
GAGTTATTCATTGAGTTACCTACTATTACCTGGTTATTTATTGAGTCATTCAGTGAGGTACGGATCATTTTGTCCATTGGTTTTTTCACCGGAACACTATAACTGTGGATTGAATTACTGATT
>DAQQ01000251.1:0-6245 GCA_002508465.1 Methanosarcina sp. UBA7
AAATAGTTTAGGGAAATAAAAATTTTAGAGTAGGAAAATGGATTAGAGTAAGAAAGTGGTTTTGGGTAGGAAAAGGAAATTTTCATAGTTTGTTTAAAAGTATTGTCTGACATGAAACGGGTTCGGCAACTACCGGATAATCCTGAGTCTTTAAAGCTAATAAAAAGTAAGCTAAATAAAAGGTAAGCTAAATAAAAGGTAAGCTAAATAAAAGGTAAATTTCTAGCTAAAACTCCTTCTTTTCACGAAAATAATAAATTACTGAAAAAATTGCCAGACAGTTAGCAGGTTAATGCTTATGTTGGTATTTGTTCAGCAGCTTTCAAATATCTGGTTCACAACCTGGGTATCTTACTGTTTATTATTCAAAATTTACACTCTGGAGTCTAAAATCCGTTCCCTGTGTATTATCATTTCTCTATGACCTTCATATATGGATTAATAGCTATACGATTCTCAGGATATGCGATTTTGCTCCTCTTGCAGATAAAGGATTCCTCAAGGTCGGCTCCCATTTGCTGTGCCAAACTCAAAGGAATACCCATTATCATCAATTCTGGAGGCAGCCAGGAGTTTCCTGTAGGATCAACAGGCCCGACATAAGCCGAGTCTTTCGGTGCATTTTCTGCCATGCCTGCCGGGAAAGCGATCATCGTAGCGCAAATGGGTCCTCCAGGTATCACGGTTTTGAAAAAGGGCTCAGAGCTATTGAACTGCGCCAGCCCGCAGAGGTTCCTGATCTGCTCGCTGCCTGCAAAGACAATAAAAGACCTGACAGTTTCAGGTGCCGGATTGTGAGTACACGGAGCAATGACTATGTATTTTCCATGTGGAAGGATTTTTCCTGCTCTCTTTCTCTGCTCATCGAATAGCTCAGGGGTTGCTTTTAAATGTTCGGCAGCACCTCCATGGAAATCAGGTATGCCCACAGTTACGAAGTACTTAAGCTTCGGGTGCGGTTCCGCTAACCCCATCCAGGTCATCCCGCCAGCACAACACTGTTCATGGCCCGCTTCAACATAGACCGAAGGTGTCTCTTCAAAGAGAGCCAATGCATAAATCGCCTTTGCTACACAGCGGTCTACAGTGTATGATGGAACTGCGTCTTCAGGGATTTCATCCGTACCATAAACATATAGAGGACGCAGTTTTAATCTGCCAGCTTCAGTAAGCTTATTCCCCAATTCCTTAACACTTAATAGATTTGTTGATGTTATACAATCACCCTCAAAGAAGGTTATTTTTGGATCCAACCTTTTTCCATCCAGTAATCGCAATTATGCGTCCATTGGTCTTTATTGGCAAGGAGGACATACTTAAACTGCTCTCTCCAGGTTTTCTGTGCAACTTCCTGTTCAGGGTATTGCCTTTTCTCGTTTATCGCTTTAACAAGGTCTTTTCCCATTTCACGAGATTTTTCAATAGCTGTTTCCAATTCTGAAGGGCCCTGCGACATTGCACAGCCAACTCCTCCTATGGTATTGCCCCCGCAGGTTTTCATGTAGTTGTTCATAATATTAAGTACAAAATCGACTTCAACACTACCTGCTGTAGTCAATGAAAAACCGTATTTCCCTTCAAAAAGCTGTTCATGAACCATAAGTGGACTTCTATCGAACAGTGTCTTGAGTTGTGCTGTAACATTTGTTATGTAGTTAGGGCTACTCAAGATTATACCATCCGCAGTTAGTATCCTGCTCATTACTAAATTGAAGTCATCTTTTATTGTGCATTCGCCTTTCTCATGACAAGAATCACATGCAATACAATATTTGATCTTCAACTTTGCAATGTCAATAGCTTCAACTTCGGCTTCTGCCTCTGTAGCTCCTTGGAGGGCTGCATCCATTAGTTTTAGAGTGTTACTCTTTTTACCTCGTGGGCTTGACAGTACACCAACTACTTTCATAGTTTCCCTCTTTGTATGTCTACAAAACATAAAAACAATTAATGAAAGTTCATGTTCTTACTTATGCGAAAACGAATAAAATGCAAAAAACAAATATGATATTCCTTGAATAACATGCACAACTGTATGAAAATGCATGCTGATGGCAGCATTTTCATGCTAAATAAGAATATGTAAAAATCGTCTCCAATGATATTATTTTTTTTCTACTGAATATTTAATGAGTCTATCCTGAAACTCAAAATTCGATTTTTGAATTTGGTATTCGGAACAGTCAGTTGAATACCTAATCACTAAAGTGATCCTGAAAACTCATAATGAAGAAGCAAATAGGTTTTAGGACAGACTCATACTTAAATTTTAAAAGCTTTTTCTTTTTGTTTTAGTCTCACTCTTAAAATATGACTCTCTCACACTGGTCTTAAATAAGTTCCAGATTTCGTGAAAATCAAGCTCAAACCCCAATTAACAATTAATACCACCTCTACAATTATTCTCTTCATGTCCCCCAAAGCCGGATGGCAGTTCTGGATAGACCGCGGAGGCACGTTTACTGATATCGTAGCCCGCAGCCCTGATGGAAAACTGATAACGCACAAACTTCTTTCCGACGATCCGTGTCATTATAAAGATGCAGCCATGCATGGGATCCGGCAGATTCTCGGGCTGCCCGGAAATTCGCCTCTACCTGCTGAAATCATAGAATCCGTAAAAATGGGAACAACAGTAGGCACAAATGCTCTTCTTGAGCGTAAAGGGGAGCGGACTGTACTTGTTATAAATAGGGGGTTCGGGGATGCTTTGAGAATCGGATACCAGAACCGCCCGGATATTTTTGCTCAGAAGATCGAACTTCCGGAACAGCTTTATGAAAGGGTTATCGAGGTGTCCGGAAGGGTCGGAACCGATGGAAGAGAGCTTGTACCCCTTGACCTCGAAAATGCAAAAAAAGCTCTTGAAGCGGCTTTTGAAGCCGGAATTCGCTCAGCTGCAATCGTACTTATGCATGCATACAGGTATCCTGAGCATGAACTCAAACTCGGCAGGCTTGCCAGAGAAATCGGTTTTACGCAGGTTTCCCTCTCCCATCAGGCAAGCCCTTTAATTAAACTCGTAAGCAGGGGGGAAACAACCGTAGTGGATGCATATCTCTCTCCTGTGCTCCGCAGGTACGTTAATATGGTACAGGAATCCCTGGAAGAAGGAAGGAAAGGAAAAGAAAACGGGAATGGGATAAAAAAAGAAAGCTGGGATAGGACAGAAAAAGAAAATGGAGGCCGGATAGAAAAAGAAAATGGGGAAAGGACAGAAAATGGAACCGAAACAAATAGCGGGGACGGAAAAGAGAACAAAGTTAAAAGAAATCCAAGGCTTATGTTTATGCAGTCCAGCGGAGGGCTTACGGATGCGGAAACTTTTCAGGGCAAAGACTGTATCCTGTCCGGACCTGCAGGTGGGATCGTTGGGGCGGTTGCAACCTCGGAAATGGCAGGGGCAAGAAGAATTATCACTTTTGATATGGGAGGCACATCTACGGATGTAGCCCAGTACAGCGGAGAATACGAGCGCAGTCTTGAAACCGAGATTGCAGGAGTGCGCCTGCGTTCGCCTATGATGCGCATCCATACGGTTGCAGCAGGCGGAGGTTCCATACTTCATTACGAGGGAGGCAGGTTCAGGGTAGGGCCGGATTCGGCAGGTTCGGATCCAGGGCCGGCGTGTTATCGAAAAGGAGGGCCACTTACTGTTACCGACTGCAATGTTATGCTTGGGAAGTTGCAGCCTGAGTTTTTCCCAAGAATCTTTGGGCCTGAGGCTGACAAGCCACTCGACTCCGAAATTGTGCACAGGAAATTCGAAGAGCTCGCAGAAAAGGTTTCAGGTGAAAGAAAAAACGAAGGCAGTGTCAGGACGCCTGAGCAGGTAGCCGAAGGCTTCCTTTCGGTTGCGGTCGAGAACATGGCCAATGCCATCAAGAAAATCTCGGTCCAGAGAGGATACAATATAAAAGAGTATACCCTCTGCTGTTTTGGAGGAGCTGCTGCCCAGCATGCCTGCAGGGTTGCAGACAGCCTTGGGATCAAAAGCATCTTCATTCATCCGTATGCAGGTGTACTTTCGGCATATGGCATGGGACTTGCAGACCAGAGGCTTATAAAAGAACGCTATATAGGCATCGAGCTCTCGGACACGCTGGTAGATAATCTGAAAACGGTATTTTCCGAGCTTGAGCATGAAGGCCGCTTGCTCATGCTCGAACAGGGCGTGCAGCAGTCCCGAATAACTGCGCTCTATAAGGTGCATATACGTTACGCAGGCTCGGATACTCAGCTTGTCATCGATTTTGCGGATATGGCTGCTCTCAGGAAGGGCTTTGAAGAAGCCCACAAGAAGCGCTTCGGGTTTACAATGGAAGGCAAAGCCATAGTTGTTGAAGCAGTTTCCGTGGAAACCATCGGAATTAACGAAAGGGTTCTGGACCCTGTGCTGGAAAAGGAAGAGAGTCCTGTTTTTTCTCCTGTAGCTGTGGTACGGATGTACAGCAATGGAGAGTTTCACGATACTCCGGTTTTTCAGAGGGATGAGCTCAAGCCCGGAACCCATGTAAGTGGTCCGGCGGTGCTTATTGAGAAAAACACAACCATTGTGCTCGAACCCGACTGGGAAGGTACGATTACTGAACGTAACCACCTTTTCCTTAAACGGGAAGTCCCACTCTCGGGCCATGCAGCCATAGGAACAGATGTTGATCCTGTAATGCTTGAGATTTTCAATAACAGATTCATGTCAGTTGCCGAGCAGATGGGTTTTACCCTTCAGAACACTGCCCACTCAGTAAACATAAAGGAGAGGCTGGACTTCTCCTGTGCTCTTTTTGATAGTCAGGGAAGTCTGGTAGCGAATGCCCCTCATATCCCTGTTCATCTGGGCTCAATGGGAGAATGTGTAAAATCCCTTATCCGGACACAGTTAAAGGAAATGCATGTAGGAGACGTATATTTGATCAATTCCCCATACCATGGAGGAACCCATCTTCCTGACATTACGGTTGTTACCCCGATGTTTGGAAACTCCAGGGAAATCCTGTTCTACCTGGCTTCCAGAGGCCATCATGCCGATGTTGGAGGAATCAGCCCGGGGTCTATGCCTCCTAGTAGCAGGACAATTGTTGAAGAAGGGGTACTGAGCGAAGGCATGAAAGTCGTAGAACAGGGCCGTTTCTGTGAAGAAAGGCTAAAGGCGTGGCTGAGCTCGGGAAAATACCCTGCAAGGAACCCTGACCAGAATATTGCGGATATCCGAGCACAGATTGCAGCAAATGAAAAGGGTATGTCCGAACTGCGCAGAATGGTTGAAGAGTTTTCCCTTGAAACGGTTGAAGCCTACATGGGACATGTGCAGGATAATGCCGAAGAAGCAGTAAGAAGAGTTATTGACAGGCTTGCAAACGGGAAATTTACTTATACACTCGATGATGGAAACGCAATTAAAGTGAAGGTTACAATTGACCGTAAAAACCGGAGCGCCAAAATCGATTTTACAGGTACCTCTCCTCAGCTCTTAAATAACTTCAATGCACCGGCATCGGTTTGCATAGCTGCGGTACTTTACGCTTTCAGGACGCTTGTAAAAAGTGACATTCCACTAAATGAAGGCTGCCTGAGACCGCTTGAAATTATTATTCCCGAGGGCTCCCTGCTCAAGCCAGAGCCTCCTGCTGCCGTTGTTGCAGGGAACGTTGAAACCTCGCAGTACATTGTTGATGCCTTGTTCGGAGCTCTTGGCACGCTTGCGGCTTCTCAGGGTACGATGAATAATTTTACCTTTGGAAATGCCGATTTTCAGTATTATGAAACTATTTGTGGAGGTTCAGGAGCAGGTCCGGACTTTTCAGGAACGGATGCTGTGCACACTCATATGACCAATTCCAGAATTACCGATCCTGAAATTCTTGAGACGAGGTTTCCTGTTTTGCTTGAAGAATTTTCCATCCTGAAAGGAAGTGGTGGAGACGGCAAATTCAGAGGCGGAAACGGTGTTGTCCGAAAAATCAGGTTCCTGAAAGATATGAACGCTGCCATTCTCTCAAGCCACAGAAAACTTCCACCTTTCGGGCTCAAAGGCGGAATGCCTGCAAAATGCGGAAGAAACTCACTTGTCCGCAGGGACGGTAGTGTTCTTGAAATTGAAGGCCAGGCCGAAATTGAGCTGAAGTCAGGAGAGCTTTTTGTAATCGAGACTCCGGGAGGTGGGGGGTATGGCGAGAAGGGAGATTAATAAACTGTAATCTAAAATAAACTGTAATCTAAAATAAACTCATTGGTCATCGGTTAAG
>DAQQ01000146.1:0-120 GCA_002508465.1 Methanosarcina sp. UBA7
GAATTTATTCTTTTGTCATTCCTGAGCATCCGTGATCAAAGTCACACTTGAGCCTTCGATGGCAATTCACTGATTAGTTTTCTGACGGTTTTGAGAAACCAAAATAAGGACAACCTTACT
>DAQQ01000146.1:137-15225 GCA_002508465.1 Methanosarcina sp. UBA7
CGAAGAATATCATGTACGTTTTCGATGGGAGGAAAGAATGAGAAAAGAACTTGCAGTTTTCACTTTAATATATAAATGCCTTTGAATATTCACTATAAACAAGCTAGAAAAACTAAACCCACGAAAGGAAATTCAGAGCTTCTCAGAACTTTCTCATAGCTACGTAACTATTCCTTCTCATAGATGAGGTAACATTCATATAGCAGCGCATTGTTCCGATTACCTGCATCATATGTCCTCTTTTTCTTCCTGCCCCCAAAAGAGGACGAGTTGAATATGAGTTCTTTTACTGTGACAGGGTTTCTATTTTAATGCTAAGCCTTTCCCCTTATATCATTTGACCTAAAAAATAAAATTCAAGGATCTTAAAAAAGTAAACGCTAAATAATGTTAGAATGCTGAACAAAATTAGGTCATTATGCGAAAATTTGATTACTGAGTATCTCCCCCTACTTCGGCATATCTGGGATCAATTTCTACAGCTTTCCTGTATGCTTCTTCAGCTTCTTCCTCCCGTCCGAGGAAACTCAGACAGACAGCTTTCCCAAACCATGAGTCTGCAGCTTCAGAATTAAGCTTGAGTACTTGCTCATAAATCTCCAGAGCTTCGTCGAAGCGTCTGAGCTGAGCAAGCACGAAACCTAGACTGGAATAAGCTTCTAAATACTCAGGGTCAAGCTGGGTAGCTTCCCTGTACGCCTTTGCGGCTTCCTCGAATCTCTGCATCTGGCTGAGGGTAAAGCCTTTATTATACCAGACATCAGCATTTTCAGCATTGATTTCGATTGCTTTGTCAAAGGCTTTGATTGCCTCGTCGTACTTTTCAAGGTTTTCTAGGTCTATACCCATGTTGTTCCAGGCGTCATCGTTCTCAGGATCCAGCTCCACAGCTTTTTGATAAGCTTTTAAGGCCTGTCTGTAACTTCCAATGCTGTCCAGATCCACACCTTTATATTGCCAGGCCTCGACAAAATTGGGATCAAGTTCGATTGCTTTATCGTACGCTAGAATTGCTTCGTCATAGTTGCCAATTTGCCCCAAAGCTATACCTTTTCCTACCCAGGCTTCTTTATAATCAGGATTTTCGCCAAGGACTTTTTCATAAGCTTTTATAGCAGCCTCATAATCTCCTGCCTGGCTCAGGTTAAGGGCTTTTCCATACCATGCATTGGGATAGTCAGGTCTGAGCTCAAGGGCTTTTTCATAAGCTTTAACAGCTTCTTTATACTTGCCAACCTGGGATAAGGAGAAAGCCATATTGTTCCAGAGATCTGGATCTTCAGAATCAATTTTGATAGCTTTATCATAAAGCTCAAGAGCTTCCTCGTATTTTCCAAGGGTTTCAAGGACCTGAGCCTTATTATTTAATAGATTTATATTATCTGGGTCCTTCTCGATTGCCTTATCAAGGGCCACAACTGCCTCTTTAAGCTTACCGCTTCTGAGAAGGTCAAGTCCGTATTCATTAAGTTCGGCTGCCAGAAACTCATCACTGACTTCCTGCTTACCTATGTCCCCCGAATCACTCAAAACATACATGTCTTCGGAAACAGTCTTTTCTTCGGATTTTTCTTTCCCGCCTTCCCCTCTGAAGGCTTTGTCTTTTGGTTCGTCGGAACTCATATCAAAATTTCCTGCTCTGCCTTTTATAATAGATCCTGCGGATTCTGAAATGTCCGCGTTCGGTATTTACTTAAATTCGTTGTTCGTTTATGATCTATACATCTGTTCTTTATGGCTTTTATAGCCTCTCCCCAAAAAGCTCTGAGAAAAGTTCCGGAAAGAAGAGCAGAAGAAGAAAAAACAAATTTACATAATTTAAAAAAAAGCGGCAGGCTCTAAGAAATGGAAGATATTGAGAAAAACATGAATATAATTCAGAAAGATCCAGAGCAAATTTATCCTGGAGTTCTGAAAGCAGTGCTTTTTGATATGGATAACACTCTTTTTGATTTCGTAGCCGCAAAACTGGAAGCTTGCAGAGAGATTCTCTCTTTTATCTGGAAGGAAAATGTTACTGAAGAACCTTCGGTACTTTTCAGGTATTTTCTGAGAGGAGTTTACGGTTTTGAGGATTACGAAAACATTCAGGACTACATGCAGGAGAGAAATATTTTTACAGCTCAAGACTACAGAAAGTGCTGTGAGATCTATGAACGGGAAAAATTGCAAAATTTAGAACTCTATCCAGCTGTAACGGATACTCTTGATAAGCTTAAAAAGTTAGGCTTAAAGCTTGTGATTATAACGGATGCCGATAGTAATCATGCTCTCGCAAGGCTTACAAGAGTAGGGCTTCTTAATTACTTTGATCTTATCGTGGCTGCGGACACAACAGACACAAAAAAACCAGATCCGGCACATTTTCTTTTCGCGCTTGAGATGCTCGGGATAAAACCCGGAGAAACCCTGGTAGTCGGAGATAACATCAAAAGAGATATAGTGCCCGCTCGCAAACTTGGATTGAGAACAGCTTATGCTTCCTATGGAGACTGGAGAACCGAAGGAGAGACTGATCAATGCTTCGATTTCGGACTCGATAAATTTTCGGATATGCTTGAGTTATTTCACTAAAATATCGGACAATGTGACGAACTTTTGTAAGTTCAAATTAAAATCGTTCCGAATTTCTGTAAATTTAAAGTAAAATTTTGTATACTTAGCACAACTCAGTTCTCTTACAACTCAGTTCTCTTAATACTGGACCCCAAACTACTAACTTATTAAGAGTTATAATTTTACAGAAAATTGGCGTACTAAGTAATCTAGTGCACCGACAGTTCTGTAAAATTGGCTTGATGCTATATCCTTTTCTTTATTTGCTGTCACAAGTGAACTTCACTTTCAAGGAATTGTAACGCAAAATTATACTTTTGCCGCTTTTTGCACTACAATCTTATAGCCCGACTTGAGCTTTGAAATTCTCAAGGCCAATGTCTTCAATGTGTTTTCCAAGTCTCTTTTTAGTACCTGAATTTTTATAGTAATCAATTATCCTATCAATAGCCTCAAGAACTTTTTCTTCAGATAATTCCTTTGCTACAATGTCAGCAAGTCTTGGAGATGCAGCCACGGCACCTCCAACCATTAAAGTATATCCTTTGGAAGTACCGATTACTCCAATGTCTTTAATAGCTGATTCAGAACAGGAGTTTGGGCATCCAGAGACGCCTATTTTTAGCTTGGAAGGCATAGGCATTCCGTGATATTTCTCATCGAGTTTCAGACCAAGACCTAAAGAATCTTGCTTTGCTTGCTTACAGAAAGTTGTACCTGGACAAATCTTTATACTTCTTACACATAGTCCTACAGCTGCCCCCGGTTTGATTCCAAGGTCAGCCCATATATTATCAAGATCTTCTTCTTTCAAGCCCACTATTGCAATCCTTTGGGCAGAAGTTATTTTGAGAGCAGCTGCTTCATATTTTTCAGCGACGTCAGCAATCTTCCTGAGGGTTGCAGGATCTACAACACCTCCTGGAATGTGGGGAGCTATTGCATAAGTTTCACGGTCTCTCTGAACAATTGCACCTTTTTCAAGTAAGTTATTTTTCATATAGATATGTCTCCAAATGATTCAGTAAAGTTTACTAAGATTAACATATTTTTACAACTACATCTGAACCTAAAATATACCTAACTCCAGTAAAGTTGACTACATTATTTAATTTACAAACAAGAATAGTTACTAAATTTATTTATAGTTAATTATATGAAAAAATGGTTCTGAACAAATAATATCCCTGCGTAAAATATTTTTTCAGTAAACAATATTTAAATATTTATAATTGTATAATTTAGCAATCTGTTTAACTGTAAAAAATTAAAGTTAAGTAAAAATGCCATGTAAACACTGTGGCCATCTCATTGGAGAGACGAACAATTTTTTAAAAATCAAGTAACTTTTCAATCTGCATAAAACAGCATCAATAACCATATTTATTAATACTCGACAGATAAATTTCTGCAAATGGATTTTTTCTGATTATTGGCAATTGACTATGTTTTTTCATCGCATGTGAGTTATTTATGAGATTTTTATATTACAGTAGAATCGGCATCAATAGACATTTTTAAACTGGCTGAATAGTTACAAAATCAAATATTTTCCTTGAATGTTAAGGATTTGCTTTGCAAAACTTAACTTTGTAGAAACCCTAAATCGTGCTCTACCAAGTTGACAAGGATTGGACATTTTATAGGTTCAATATCAACTGAAAATTTTTATTTCTCACCAGATCGATAGAACCAATGATAGATAAACTTTTATAGTAATATGTCAGAAGAAGGAAGTAGATTTCCTAATATATAATATAAATAGTTTATATACCGATTCTGTCAAGTTGACGAGGGTTGGTCATTTTATAGGCTTAATAGCAGCTGAAAATTTCTTAACTCTCGTCAACTTGACAGAATCGTTACCTTAATCATAAGAGGAAATTTGCTTTGGGCCTCACTCCTACGACCGATTTTTCCATGCAAATGGTTACTCGTTTTCGGAGGTGTGCAGATTGAGAAAATTAAATGTCGATATGGAAGAATTCAAAAAACTCCACGATAATGGAATGACCGATAAAGAAATCGCTAATACTCTTGGCTTTTCTCAAGCTACTGCACGCAATATACGCTGTAAATTAGAGTTGTCGCCACTAATCAGTGGTCACACTGCAGTAGCAATAATCATAGACCATAAAGAACTCAAAAAGCTTTTCGAAAAAGGTCTCAGCGACAAGGAAATTGGCAAATTTTTTGGCGTAAGTGATAATATAATCTTCAAGCATCGCCAAAGTCTAGGTTTATTAAGATGGAAGAAGTGGGAAAAAACAGTTGATAACATCGAAAAGTTCAAACAGCTTTATTCTGAAGGTTTAAGTGACAGAAAGATAGGAAATGCTCTTGGCATATGCATTGACACAGCAAGGAAAATCCGTCACGATTTAGGGTTACCTCCACAGCCATTAAGTCGAAGATACGTTAACACTGAGGAGTTAAAACGTTACCTGACCATAGGACTTACTGATAAGGAAATTGGAGCCATTTTCGGTGTTAGTGCTCATACTATTTATGAAAGACGCCGTGATGTAGGTTTGTTCCGACGCCAGAAACAAACCTGGTTTGAGAACATAAATATAGATGATTTCAAAAAGCTATATACCGAAGGCATGAGTGATGTAAGGATCGCCGAAGCACTTGGTGTACAAAATAGTGCATTAATAAGAGAAATACGTCATCATTTTGCGCTTGCACCTAATCAAGGAAGGCATAACGAGAAGAAAAGAGAATTATACAATGCAGGGATGTCTGACAGGCAAATCGCAAAAATAATAAACGGAAAAAAGAAAAGTGTTGCTGCATGGCGTCGAAACCATGGACTTCCTCCAAACAAGTCAGATAGCGCACTTAATGTTGTATTTGAAGCTAAGTTGTTAAATATTAATGAAAATGAAACTATCCAACCTAATGAAACTATCCAATCAAACTCAGAATTATCTACTTATGATCCAGGAACTATTGAAAACTTTGCGGGAAAAGAGATTAAGAAAAACACGACTGTGCTTACATCCACAACGGAAAAAACAAATAACGATATACTGAAACAACTTTTTACTAAAGGTTCTAGTGATGTAGAGATTGCAAAATATTTCGATGTTTCTGAAAGGACAATCTCAAATCGTCGCCGAAATTTAGGGCTATACAGGCAGAAGCCAAGACAGATTAGACGAAAAAACATTGACATTGAAGAGTTTAAACATCTATATCTGAAAGGTATGAACGATGTAGAAATTAGTAGAACTATCGGCATTTCTCAATCAGCTGTCTTCAGAATACGCCATCTTCTCGGGCTTGCATCGAACAGTGGAAAAAGACACTGGAAAATGCGTGAATTGTATGACTTAAAATTGTCGGATAGTAAAATTGCCGAAACACTCAAAGTTAGGAAACACGATGTTACTAAATGGCGTCAAAGCCACAAACTGCCTGCAAATAACTATGATGATATGGTTACTGATACTCACAATATTGAGTTGTCAAATCTCACAGAAAAAAAACCGGCTCGAATTGACTCGGAATCACTTTTCTATGATACAGAATTCCTTGAAAACTATCTTGGAAAAGAGATTAAGTAGCTATTTTTATTATTTCCTAGAATGACTGGAATTATATTTTGTCCATTAAGATTATAAGATTCTGTCAAGTTGGCAAGAAGTGAACACTTATAGGTTCGATCGTAGCTGGAAAATTCCTTAACATCCGCAGACTTGACAGTATCCCATAAACCTGTAAGCTGTATACCTGTAAGCCGGATACGCCAGGAGAAAAGTAAATTTTTGGAGAAATGAAAAAACCTTTAGAGAAAAGAAAACTTCTGGCCGTCAGTCCTGAGGATTCCGGAAAGGAATTTCAACTAACGGCTTCTTCTAGCTCTGGGTCTTTGATTCATATGGAAAAAACTGAGGTCTGGCTACTTTAAAGGAGATCGGAATATATCGGATTTATATCTACTGCTCTCTCGTAAGCCTCAATTGCTTTCTGGTGTTTCTTAATCCTGTCGTATACAATGCCTTTACCAATCCAGGCTTTTGTAAAACTTGGATTAATCTCGATAGCTCTCTCAAAAGCTTGAAGTGCATCTTTGTATTTTTCCAGGTCTCTCAGGGCAATTCCCTTATTGTACCAGAACCTTGCATTGTCCGGGTTTGTCTTTATCTTGGTGTCAAAAATCTCAACGGCTTTTTCGATATAAATTCTCGCGTCTTCGTGTTTTCCAAGCCAGCGGAGAGCCACACCCTTGTTATAAAGGGCTTTCCCGTTAGCAGGGTTTAACTCAAGAGCTCTATTAAAAGCGCTAATGGCTTCTTCATAACTTTTTATTTTGCAGAGTCCCATACCTTTTTTGCACCATTCACTTGCGCTCATGGATCCCATATCGTAATTCTTTTCATAAAGGTGAATAGCTTTCTCAAAATCATCCATAGCTTCTTCATATGCCTTCATTTCCCTCAGAGCCATTCCTCGTCTGTACCAGACTTCAGGGTCTTCAGGAGCAAGATAAATAGCCCGGTAGTATGCATCCAGAGCTTCTCTATACTGCATAAGACTTATAAGCAGTTCTCCTTTGGAATACCATGTCTTTGCATCCGAAGGGTTGATCTGAAGAGACCTGTTTAGAGAATCAAGAGATTCTTCATATCTGAAAAGGCTTTTGAGAACCATTCCTTTGCTAAACAGGATTTTTGCATTGTCAGGGCTTATTTCCAGAGCCTTGTTGTATGCATCCAGAGCTTCTGTAAATCGTCCAAGTTCATGGAGTGCAACACCTGTATTGTACCACTCGTTCGAAGTCATCACTCAACCACACCTTTTTTCGATAACGTTTTTTCATCTTATACCACATATAGTTTAACGATAATATATATTTAAAGCGTTAAATCAATTTTGTACTTTAGCTCCGTAATAAAAATAAAGAGACTTCACAGTTTCTTGTAATAATTTATGTGTTAAGGAAACATTTACAGTTACACATGTTAACCTATGTTGTTGCTCTTTTTTAAGGGTTTTGAAATATTCTTGTTCTCTGTTATTTTAAAAATATAGTTTGAGCTCATCCCAAAACTTGAAATTTGCTTCNNAAGTGGCTTTTGGGATAGGCTCTTTGTAAAGCGTGGACAAGAATTCGATGAAGTAAAACAACTTTATACACGTTTTTCAATTTATTCTTAAAATTAATAAAAATATATTTATCACATCCCCAAAGTCCTTCCATTTTCACATTATTTAATCCGTGCTTTTGCCCTAACATGGGGAAAATTGATCTATAAAACAAAATCTGAAAAATCCAGTAAGTTCGATTTTGGAAAAAGTTGAAATTTCCTCCTCTCGCGGCCTGTTAAAAGTCTGATTATCTACTTTTCACACTGAGGAATTGAGGAATTCCCTGGACTGGAGAAACTTAGTTAAGGGTCAGATATCTAAATTCGGGCCCAACTCAGTTCTTAATATCTTCTCGTCTTTCCAAAATTTGTTAGAAAAATCTTTTGAAGAATAATAAAGATAAATACCCCGAGTGTACTGGCACACTTAATAAACTAATTAATCTGATTTTAGATACTTGTAAAAAATAACAATAGAGACATTTAACAAAGACATTCAATAAGGAATTTAACAGGAAAGTTCATTTTACTATGAAATAATGTTTACAATATGCCGAAGCATTTCTGACATGCAGGAAATGTAAAAAGTTCAAAGGAATGCTCTGAAGAGCTCTTCAGAGCGACCTTTATATCTCAATATTTTTTTAATGTAAAGGAATTTTCTGCTATAAGCCGACTTTGAAGTTAGAAATGAGTACGTTTCAAGATCATTCCCACTCTAGCTCGCAGTTCTACAGGGTTAAAAGGCATAGTAACATAATCATCAACTCCAGATTCAAAAGCCTCAACCCTATTTTTCACCTCTCCTTTTTCACTGAGCACCATAACAGGTATCCACCAGTATCTTGAACTTGTTCTAAGCTGTTTGCAGATTTTGAAACCTTCAAGATCTGCAAACCCTGTATCCAGCAATACGAGGTCGGGTTTTTCCGCTTTCACGGCTTCAAATGAAGAAAGACCGCCAGGGACTTTGACAACGTTATAATTTTCAGTTTCAAGTGTCGCCTTAATACTGAAAGCACTGCTCCCATCTCCCACAATCAGGATTTTCTGTCGCGTGTCATTAAAATTTGAGATTCGGGCCTTTACAAGTTCTTCTGGAACTGAGAGACGAGAAGCTATCTCCATCTCGCTTATTTCAGGTTGTGCTTCAATTAATTTCAAAATTTCATTATCAAGATTTTTAGTATTCATCACCCTCCATCACCATACAATATATAGTTTCTTAGCTCTTAAACATTTCTCAAATTTTTTAGAACAAGCGTTACTTTAAATTTAGTACAGTATGAAGAGTATAGAGTTATCCAAATATTCAGAAGACTTCTAATGGATCGTCGGCTTGACCAATAAGGAGATAAGTTTATAACCGTAAATAGCAAGTTAATATTGGAAATAAAAATCACTTACAGAGAACAGCCACCTCTGAGATGATATCAATGGATCCAATGGAAAAAATCTTCGGTAAAACTGCACAGATGACAGTACTCAAGAACCTGATCGAGCACCAGAACGAATCAACATACCTTTCGGGTATAGCTGAAGAAACTGGACTGTCTCACTCCAGCGTATCAAGGGTTATTACTCCCCTGATCGCATCAGGCATCGTCATAGAAAAACCTCTGGGAAAGCAAATTCGGACTTTCCAGCTGAACATGGACAATGAGGCGACAAGGCTAATCATAGATTTCTACAATAAGATAAACCAGATGCTGGAATAAGCCTTATGAGCAGAAGGCCGAAAAACGGAAAACAGGAGACAGAAGAGAACTACTGTTCCGTATTTAAAATTTATAAACAGTTTAGAATTTTGAACACTTAAATCTTAAGGTAATTTTAGCCTGAAATTCTTGATTAGGGTAGCTCTTCAGGTAACTTATTTCAGGCAACAATAATCAAAGATCCTGATTTAGATAGTTCTCACGTAGTCTCTTTTTTTAAGCTTTCTATGTACTCATTTGCAGAAGTAGCTGCGAGTGCTCCATCTCTAACGGCTGCTACAAGCTGCCAGATAGGTGTATCACGGCAGTCTCCTACAGCATAAATCCCTTTCTTCGAGGTTTCAAGAAAGCGGTCAGTTCTGATAAAACCTTCCTTATCCTTTTCCACATCAATGATTTCGGTATTCGGATGGATGCCCACGTATATAAAAACCCCGTCCGTAGCTAGCTCGTGCTGTTCTTCGCTTTTAATATCCTTATAGATTATTTTTTCGACTCTCTGAATTTCCCCGCTGCTTCCCAGAATTTCTTGAATAGACGCATTGAAAATGAACTCAATGTTCGCAATTGCAAAAATTTTGTCTTGAAGAACTTTTGCAGCTCTCAGCCGATCTCTCCTGTGAATAAGATAAATCTTCCGGGCTATCTTTGAAAGAAGAATAGCTTCATTAATAGCTGTGTTGCCACCCCCGACTACTACAACAGTTTTATTTCTAAAGAAAGGCCCGTCACAGGTAGCACAGTAAGAAACTCCTTTACTGAGAAACTCTTTTTCTCCAGGCACATTCAGATGCTTGGGGTTTGCACCTGTAGCAATTATAACAGCTTTTGATTCAAGGTCTCCGCTGTCCGTAGAGACAATTTTCTTTTCCCCTTCGCTGCGGACAGAGATAACATCGGTTATTTTTGTTTCTACCCCAGCTTCCTGAGCGTGAGTTTTATACTTTTCCATCAACTCAAGCCCTGAAATCGCTGGAAAACCAGGGTAATTTTCCACTAAACCTGAAAGTGCAATCTGGCCGCTAATTTCGCTTCTTTCAAGAACCAGAGTGTTAAGTCCAAAGCGTACGGCATAGATGCCGGCTGATAGTCCTCCAGGCCCTCCTCCTACAATTATTAGATCGTACATACTTGTCTCCTGAAAAACAGTTTCAGAAAAAATATCTCATTTTAGAATTAGTTAGCTAACACGGGATATAGCATCTATGGCATCGGCTTTTTTCGGAAGGCCTACAAAAGCTACCCTTCCATCAATAATAGTCGTAGGAACTCCGGCTATTCCGTATTTATCAATCAACGTCTGACCCTCTGGAGTTTCCACATCTATTTCCTCGTATTCAAAATCATACTCGGATTTCAGATCTTTCCAGAGTCTTCGAGTTGCCGGACAGGCAGTACACCAGCTAGCGTGAATAAGCGTAACTTTAACCATAAAATTCCCTCTAAAACTACAGTTATAATTCAATTCTAATATTAATTTCCAGATATAAATAAGTTAAGCGTACCAGTAAACCTAGAAAATAAAGCGTTATTATTGCTTGGATATATTCAAACAAAAAGCTTTAAACCAGCAAGGCTCTTAAAGCGGGCTATGCTTACATTTATAGGTCTGGGCCTTTTCGACGAATATGACATTTCTCTAAAGGGACTTGAAGCTATCAGGGAAGCCGACCTGGTTTATGCTGAATTTTATACCTCCTGTCTCATGGGTACGAACCTTGAAAAAATGGAGGAGCTCTACGGAAAGAAAGTCTTTTTACTTTCAAGAGAGGATGTAGAGCAGCATCCCGACTGGCTCTCCAAAGCAAAGGACAGGAACCTTTGCTTCCTGACTGGTGGAGATACAATGGTCTCCACAACTCATGTCGATTTACGTCTGAGAGCTGAAAAATTGGGGATACAGACTCGCCTGATTCATGGGGCTTCCATTGCCTCAGCTGTCTCTGGTCTTACAGGACTGCAGAACTATCGCTTCGGGAAATCCGCAAGTATTCCTCATCCCTATGAGAGCAGGAGAGGTACAAGGATAATCTCGGAAACTCCTTATGATATTATAAAACAAAACCTGGAACTTGGCCTGCATACTCTGGTTTTCCTGGATATAGATAAGGAAAAAGGCTATATGACTGTAAATACTGCCCTTGAGCTTCTCCTTGAGGTTGAGGAAAAAAGAAGAGAAGGAATTATACGAGGAGCTGCTGCAGTAGGAATAGCCAGGGCAGGCTCAGAAAAGCCGACCGTAAAAGCAGATTATGCAGAAAACCTTAAGGACTTTAATTTTGGAAAGCCTCTCCACATTCTCGTAATTCCCGGAAAATTGCATTTTCTTGAAGCCGAAGCGCTTGTGAAACTTGCGGGGGGCCCAATAGGATTTATGGAAGAAGTGGAGTAAAAAAATTATGAATATATCTCATGGTGATTGTGATGCCTGCCGATCTGGATGAAAAAGTCAAAAGATATGAGGATATGTTAAAAAGGGCCCTCCAGAAAGCCAAATATTCCCCAATCAAGGGGTCCCATATGTATGCCGTTGCAAAGGATTATTATACAATGGCAGAGGCCTACTATAAAGATGGGGTGTACTTCCTGGAGAATAGAGACCCTGTAAATGCTCTTGCCTCCTTCAGTTATGGTCACGCCTGGCTCGATGCAGGCGCAAAACTCGGAGTTTTTGCAGTTGATGATGAGATTCTATTTACTATTTAAATGAGATATGAGAATAAAAGAAGAATAATTGAAAAAGAATAAATAAAAACGAATAACTAAAAAAGAACGAATAAAAACGAATAACTAGAAAATAGAATAGCATAAAATAAATAAATCGATAAATAAATAAATAAATAAAATATAATAAATAAAATGTGATGAGTAAAAAATTAACTAAAGAAAATTAAAAATGCCAACTTGATTCTGGAAGAAAGCACAGATACCTCAGTTGGAAGGATTAAAGTTGCAGGACTAATTAGAAACTTAACCGGAAAACCATATAAAAGCAAATGTGATACTATTCTATTTGAAGCAGAAATAATTTATATACTTTATTCTATTCTTTAGATTCTGTGAGAAACTTTTCCCGATCGGGAAATCTTCTTGAGAAACATGCATAACAGAATAATTATGGTGGACAATAATGAAAAACTTCCATGTGGTACTTGAAGCAGCTTGGTTGGTTAGAGATGTAAAGACGGCTGATGACGCTATAGGAGTCGCGATTTCAGAAGCTGGAAAACGCCTGAATCCTAAACTGGATTTTGTAGAGGTTGACGTGGGCACTACATCCTGCCCTGTATGCGGTGAGCCCTTTAGCAGCGTTTTCATAGCAGCAAACACCGCTCTTGTAGGTCTTATTTTTGAGATGAAGGTTTTTGATGCCGAATCTGCGGAACACGCGGAAAGAATCGCAAAGTCCGTGATAGGAAAATCTCTCAGGGACATTCCATTGACAGTTGTTGAAGTCACTGAGTTCGAGAGGTCAGCTGATAAGGGCGAACAGCAGCAGAAGAGCAAAACAGGCAAATAAAAGTTTTCCAGAACAACTGTTGGGACAGAGTAGATACTATACTGCGGCTAGTTATGCCTCTGGGTTTTGTTCAGATCTGAATATATAAGGCTGAAAAAAACTTTCTTTAAGAAATGAGCCCTTCGTGAGAAAAAACATCTATTATTAATCGAAGCCCAGCAAAAAAGCAAGTTTTATCTCTCCTCCAGGCTTTGTTTTTAAAGTTGGGTCCGGTGTCAAGACCCAAGCTTTTTACAACCCATGAAAAAAGAGGATACTACATGGACAGAGTAATTTCTATTGTAGGGCACACTGCCCTTGATTATATTGTAGATGTTGAAAGAATCGCAGGAAAAAATGAGTCGTCCCCTGTCATTGACTATGAAGAATATCCTGGCGGAGGGGCTGCCAATATTGCAGTTGCTATTGCAAAACTGGGAGGAAAGAGCCAGCTGATTTCTCCTGTAGGTACGGATTTTGTAAGTTCAGGATATGAAAAACTTCTTAAAGAAACAAATGTTGACCTTTCTCGTCTTTATAGAATTGAGGATCAGAAAATTTCGAAAGCATTTATTTTCACTGATCGGGAAGACAACCAGACAACCTATTTTTACTGGGGAGCTTCTTCAAAATTCAAAGAATTGGAACCCGAACCTGTAGATTTTGTCCATCTTGCAACCGCTGACTCGGTCTATAACGCAAAACTCGCACAAATTGCCGACTTCGTCTCCTTTGATCCGGGCCAGGATCTTGTTACGTATTCAAAAGAAAATCTTGAATTAATACTCTCTCATGCTGACATCCTTTTTGCGAACCGGCACGAAATCAGACGAGTTTCAGAGATGACCGGAAAAAGTTTCTCCGAACTCAAGGCCATGATCGACATTATTGTAGTCACATATGATTCCAAGGGCAGCAGGATCTATACAGGTAAAGACGAATTTTTAATTCCTGTAATCTCTGTCCAGGCTGCAGATCCCACCGGAGCAGGAGATGCTTATAGAGCAGGTTTCCTTCTCGCCCTCACAAGAGGATACCCACTTTCCACATGTGGGAAAATTGGGTCTACAGTAGCTTCTTTTGCTGTGCAGACACGAGGCTGTCAGACAGGTCTTCCAACCTGGGAAGAAATGAAAGTCCGTTATGAAGCAAATTTTGGAAGGCTTGAGAAAGAGTGCTGAAATTGCAAATGCAGAAGAAGCATGATCAAAAGTCAAAAAGTATATAAAATATTACTTAATGATCCACGCATTATAACCCTCGACATATGAAAAAGATAGTAAACAAAAAGGGATGCAGATGAAACTCGCAGCACTGGTTTCCGGTGGCAAGGACTCGATTTTTGCCATATATAAAGCCCTGCAGGAAGGGCATGAAGTCACCCACCTGATTAATATTATTCCCGCAAGGGACGATTCCTACATGTATCATTCCATCAACCTCCACATGGTAGAACTAATCTCTGCCGCCTGTGAAATCCCTCTGGTCCAGCAAGAGTCCAGCGGAATAAAGGAGCTGGAGCTGGATGACTTGACCCTTGCCCTCAA
Source organism: Methanosarcina sp. UBA7 (assembly GCA_002508465.1). GTDB lineage: Archaea > Halobacteriota > Methanosarcinia > Methanosarcinales > Methanosarcinaceae > Methanosarcina. The sequence goes on from DAQQ01000146.1 coordinate 14,554, forward strand.
GAAAGTAGATGTAGACGGCGTGTCCGTAGGTGCGATTGAGTCCCAGTACCAGGCAGGTAGGGTGAAGAAGATCTGTGATGCTCTGGGGCTTAAGGTCTATACTCCTCTCTGGCACAAGGATCCTGAAGAACTACTCAATGAGATGTCAAAAGTACTGGATATTCGGATTGTTAGAGTCGCAGCTGAAGGTCTCGACGAATCCTGGTTGGGTCGCCCTATTAATGTGAACTCGATCGAACATCTCAAAGCGCTGAACAAGCGATACATGGTTCACATGGCCGGAGAAGGTGGGGAATATGAGACTGTTGTGCTTGATGCCCCCTTCTTTAAAAAGCGGATTGAGATTGTAAAAAGCGAAGTTGAATGGCAGGGTGACACTGGCTCATTAAAGATCCTGGAAGCAAAACTTGTTGACAAAAATTAAGGGTCAAAATGGCTTCCTGAGAAACAGGTTAAACCCAAAGATATTTATATTTATTTCATAATTAGAAGCGCTTTAATTGCTACTCTATGAACAAAATCCATTTAATTTGGATCTTTTAATTTTTTACTTTTTACTTTTTACTTTTTACTCACTAATTTTTATTTTCTATATTTATTTCTTATCATTCATGTAGCTTCTCAAGTCTAATGTTTGTACAGTTTTTAAAATAAATTCAAATTTACAATGTA
>DAQQ01000061.1:0-4532 GCA_002508465.1 Methanosarcina sp. UBA7
TTTTCGCCATCAACATCAACCTGATTAACTACCAGAGAATAATTACTCCCAAGGTTCCAGGAATCTCCGGCCTTTAATGTTTCCTTATCGTCAGATTTCTGATCCATTACAAGATTTGCAAGCCGGGTAGAGTCGTTTCCAACGGTAACATACGGTTTTCCAAACCAGGGAAGCTTATAGTAGAACATCCCGCCAAGTTCCTTAGGAGTTGTATTGGCATTCAGTCCAAGGTCGGAAACAAGTTCATATTTGTTGGAGAAAGGATGGGTGGTATATACAAGTTCATCTTCACCTATTACATGGTTTCCGGGATGGCCTTTGCCAAGTTCATCCTGACCGTCTTTTTCGATATATTGAAGGCGTTCGCCCCACCAGTTTTCAGACGCTACAAAGTCCTTGTGTTTGTTTACAGGATAGTTAAAGCCGCCAAAAGTGGTCGCATTCCAGCAGAAACCATCGGATAAGGTTTCGTTTGTATCGAGGGGAAAACCAGAGATAACTGGCGCTGGAGCTGCAAAACCCGAAGGAATGATCAGCAAACAAACCGTAAGCGAAACAAGCAAGGAAATCAAAGTCCTTTGAATATAGGGTCTCATAAAGGATTATCACTCTTTTTCATTTGTTACCATATACTTAAACACAATAAGCAAGAAAATATCAATTGTCGTATTATTTATTATATAAAAAGTAACAATAAATAATTCGAAGTAGTTAATAAATTTTACTAAATAATTCATTCAGAAACTCTAAATCGAATTCTCAAACATCAAATGCAGCCCTTTAATGGATAATGGAACTTTTAAACCATCAATCGAGCTTTTTGTCATGGAATGCAGTTATAAAACTTATATTTGAGAAGAAACCTGGTTTTAGGATGAGTTTTTTGATTGGTGTTGTATGAATATCCATCAAATTTCCCTTAAATTTCCTCAAATTTCCCTCAAATTTCCCTCAAATTGCCTTAAATATTCCATAAATTTCGTCAGAAGGTAAAAGCAGCCATTCTCAAACAAAGATCTGTATAAAGTTTGATCTGAAAGCTTTTTCTCTATCGTTTTATTAATCTACTGACTCTCCTCTATCCTAAGCTTATTTAATGATGTTTAAAAGAATACGGAATCCTATTTCCTAGTAATGTTATAAATAATTTCTTATTTAAAATTCCATTATATTTATAAAAGTTGAAATTTATATAGACTCATTAGTAGCTGGAGAAATTAGTAGCCCTCATAGACCTGACAGAACCATGAGAGCACTGGGTAAGAAAGTAAGAAAAAATGTAATAATAAAAACAAGATAATTCGTCTGATTAACTCAACCTGTCATCCTAAAACGAAGCAGACCGGCAACCTTTTTAAAAAAAGCTTGAACAAAAATCACCTGCAAACCTTTTAAAAAAAGGATTGAACGAAAACTACCCTAAAAATCTTTTAAAAAAGGATTGAACGAAAATTAGCCTGTAACCCTAAAACGAAGCAAAGCTGCGATTCCTCCCAATTTATGAAGCTTTTCTCCGGGCTCAAAAGCCGTGCTGAAAACAACAATCTTTCCCTGGGACTGTTCGACTTCCATCAAGAGCTTATCGATGTCCTCTCCTTTTTCCCGTCCTTCCCGGAGGGTTTCGTCTGCAACAAGCAGAGTTTCGACAGCTCCGTAATTAAGGGCATTCTTAACATCAGCAAGGCCATAAGCAGCTTTGCCGTCCATTGAGATCTCACGGATCAGGTCTTCCATCAGGGCGGATTCACGGGCTATACGTGATTCCTGCATAATGCGGTCCACTGCACCTCTGCGCAGAACTTCCTGAAAACCGGACATTCCTATCATGGAGGTATCTTCGATAAGGGCTTTTGAAGCCATAGCCGGTTCGGTTTCCTGGAAATATTTAACGAAATCCTCTTTAGTAAATCCGGGCCCGGCGATAACTATGGATGCTTCCTCAGGAACGGCATGCTTAAGCTGTTCTACAACCTCCCTGAAAAACTCATTCCTCAAACCAGTTTCTCGTTTTCCTGAGGACTGTCGGATGTGAGAATAGATCTCTATTCCATAATGGTGAACAAAGCCGATATCGGCATCGCCTTCTTCTATTGCGACCATAACAACCTTAGGCCGCTTCGAGGCTTCTTCAGCGTCCTGGATCCGCTGGAACTGGTCACTCTTCCAGTGTTCCTTAACGATAGAAAGATTGGATCCGATCTCGACATTGAGAGTATGATAAGAGCCTACATCCATCCCATGCTCTATCATCCCATGTATTCGCAGCCGGTTTGCAAACTTATGAAACTCGATATCGTCAACTCTAATTCCGAGCCTGACCTTAACTTTTTCAACTTTTTCAGGTCGAATTTTGTCACTTGCAGAATCGGCTTTCCGTTTGGTAACCGCAAAGACAAGGTCTCCTTTTTCGATAATATATTTGAGGTGCCAGAGGTCATCAAGGGTTTCGGCTGTTACTGCAATTTCCCCTTCCCTTCCCTTAAGGGAACGGTTTGTAACCCTCATGCCTTTTTCACTCCATGCATTTCAATCTCCTCTTCCATTTCTTTCTTTACTTTTATTTCCGTGGCTTGATTGGCAAGTTTTTCCCTCAAATCTTCCTCAGTTTCCTCACTTAGGTCATTTCCCAGTTTCTGTTCAGTTCCCTCCTTAAGATCATTTTCTAATTCCTGTTCAGTTTCCTCCCTTGGGTCACGTCCTAATTCCTGTTCAGTTTCCCCTTCATAATCTTCAGGCTCGTAATCTACTTCAGGAACTCCATATTCTTCTATTTCATCCTCGATCCTTTCTCCCTTCCTTTCCGGCTTCTGTTTCTTTAAATCCGATTCTCCGGGTGGGACCATCATAGCTATCTGGTCAGGAGAGGCGATCTGCTTCACAAAACGGGGGTCATTGAGTTCATCAGCATAAATCCTGTAGATCTTTTTAGAGATGTCATTCTGGTTAAAAGCCCCAGGGACAATTTCGAGAATATAATCTCCATGTTTCCGGACAGAAGAAACAGGCCCACCTATAACTCTTGTCTCGCCTTTGAGTTCAAGTCCGACTGCAACGCCTAGAGGAATGTCCTTAAAGTAGTTGCGTTCCCCACGGATGATAAAAGCTCCTTTTTTCACGTATTCTCCTGACTCCGGAGTTTTGCTGACCTGTTCGGCTTTAACCCAGTAACAGTCCCCGCTGAAATGTCCGGCTTTCCAGAGGCTGGAATAAGAAACAGCAAACTGTGCAGCCTCGTACAATGTGGATTCAGGAACTTCTTTTCCGCCGGTCTTGATAACTGTGAGAGGAGCACCAGGAGTCTGGGTATGGAAGACAAGATCTCTTTTTTCCAGGTATTTCTTAAAGATATCCTCGTTAGTGTCTGCATCCCTGCCTCCAACAACAAAGAAGCCATCTGAGGACACAAACCACCTGAACCTGTCATACCAGTGCTTTTTCCTGGACGCCTGAAGCTTCCTTCCTGCCTTTGCAGCTTTCGCCACAGCCTTTTTCTCCATAGCCTTCCTGGTATCTTCGATCGCTTTGATAGCACCATCTTTTTTCTTACTAAATTTTTTAACCTTTTCGTAGTATTCCTGAGCATTCTGCGGCACTGTCTTGCGGATGTCAATATTAACGCTCTTTCCGTCAAGGTTCACAGCTACAGTCCCTGTCCTTGGATCGATATTTGTTATCTTTTGTGCAGCAGGTACGGTATTTTTGGCCTGCTTCAGAATGGAGCGGATCTCGTCCCAGGAATATCCCTTTGACCTTGCGCCGTTGAGCACGGAAAGAAGCTCTTCAATAACCTGATAATTAGCATAGACTATCTCGGCAAGGGTATTATTTTTCTCGATTTCTTTTTCGAACTTTGCAAGGCTCTCTTCCTGCTGGAGAAGCCGCCGTTCATAAACGCCAAGTGTTTTCTCCTTTTTCTGAGCTGCTTTTACCTCTTCAACCTGCTCAAGTGCCTTTTTTCCAAAAAACTCGTCAAGTGCCGTGTTAAAAGAATCAAAATATTCTTTTTCAAACCCTGAATAGCGAATGAGGTCAAAAGGAAGTACGTCGAAAGTTTCCAGCGTTCCGTTGATTTCCTTTTTTACATGCTGAGGCCTGAGCTTGGGAGCCTCGCCTTCAACCCCGGCTTCGGGTTTAATTTCGGTTTCTGTTTTTGATTCGATCTCGGATTTAAGTTCGGTTTCTGGTTTAGATTCGGTTTCTGGTTTAGATTCTATCTCGGATTTAAGTTCAGTCTCGGCTCCAACCTCTTCGAGACCTTTATCTTCGGCTCCTATCCTCAAAAGCGGGGAAAAGAGATCGTGCATTGCATTGCAGAGCCTGGAGGCATCTTCTTCAGTTGCTTCCTTTGAAAGCTTCGATTTGTCAACTCCTGCCCTGGCACAGATTTCTTCTGCCAGAACTCCCCCCAGATTGAACCTTGTGGCAACTGTCCTGACGATATCAGCCTTAGACCTTGAAAATTCCGTCATAAGGTCAGAAACCTTAACCTTGAGAGGACTTATCTGTGCTTCAGGCAGTTCGTAAATTTCTCC
>DAQQ01000063.1:0-52051 GCA_002508465.1 Methanosarcina sp. UBA7
TCCTTAACCGAATACAAATGGAAGAAAATTATAAATTTAAACTCAGTAAAATACAATTTTGGAAAATCCCTGAGAAAGCTTTTCCCCCAGGAATTTTTCCACTTCTTCTTTCAGGTTTTCAATAGCTTCTTCAATAGTGGTTCCCTTGCAAATTATATCAGCTTCAGGGCAGATTGAGATATAGAAACTATCTTCCTGACGGATAGTTGCAGAAAAAGGAAACCATATTGTCATGTTTTTAAAAATCTGTCAGTCTACGTTTAAATTTTTCGTCCCTTCCTGTTCATTAAGGTCTTTTTGAGGAAGGTCTCTTTTTGAGCGCAGGAGTTTTATACTTAAGCTGATATCACAGTCTAAATATATATTATTAAGTTTGTGGGTTCTATGCCAACAGAATTTATACTGTCTTCTCCTGTACCTTTACCTGACCTTTCAGTGCTTACTCTTCTGGGTGTCTTTGTACTTACAGCTCTCAGGCAGGTCGGGTCTTTAAGGCTACAAATCTGGCAAATCATGACCTTTGGAGCGATACTGGTACTATTGCTCGGTGAAATTTCACTGCAAGAAGCTCTTGCAGCGATTAATACTGATGTGCTTGTCTTTCTTTTCGGGGCTTTTTGCGTAGGAGAAGCACTTAATAGGAGTGGGTATCTTGCCTGGATCGGGGATAGGATAGTTTCCAGGGCAAAAGACACGGATCAACTTGTTTTGCTTGTGCTGTTTTCTACAGGAATTCTTTCGGCTGTTCTCATGAATGATACTCTGGCTATCATGGGGACCCCACTTGTTCTGGGTTTTTCCAGAAAGTACAATGTATCTCCCAAACTCATGCTCTTTTCCCTGGCATTCGGAGTAACTACAGGAAGCGTTATGAGCCCTATAGGAAACCCACAGAATCTTCTCATAGCAATCAATGGAAATCTGGATTCCCCTTTTGTAACATTTTTGCATTCACTCGCTCTACCAACCCTTATCTGCCTTTTAATTGCTTATATAGTGTTAAAACTCTTTTTCAGAGAGGAATTCGGAAAATCAACTTTTACTCAATCAGAAGAAGTCATTACCGATCCTGAACTTGCCAGTACTGCAAAAAAGGCTCTTTCTCTTTTGTTAATTCTCATAATCTGTAAGATTTTCCTGGTGGAATTTTTTCCTGCCTGGGATTTCAGTCTGAACTGGATTGCTCTTATCTCCGCGTCACCTGTCTTGCTCAGTAAAAAACGCGTTGAAATCCTGAAAAATATTGACTGGTCAACCCTGGTTTTTTTTGTTTCAATGTTTGTGTTAATGCAAAGCGTGTGGATTTCCGGAACGTGCCAGGAATTGCTTGCCAGATTGTCTCCTCAGTTAGGTTCAGTGTCAATGATCCTCGCACTCAGCATAGGCCTAAGTCAACTCATATCTAATGTCCCCTTTGTAGCGCTCTATCTGCCTGCTATGGGTAGTGCGGTTTCTCAGGGGCAGTTGATGGCACTTGCTGCGGGAAGTACAATTGCAGGAAATCTTTTGATCCTGGGAGCTGCGAGTAACGTTATAATTATTCAAAATGCAGAGAAGGAAGGAAAAACTATCTCATTTGTTGAATTTTCCAGAATTGGAATCTTAATTACAATTTTAGATGCTATTATTTATTTTATATTTCTCTAATACTTATACGTTCTATATTATCTTATAATTGATTTGCAAGGTTTATTGCTACTTAAAACTCTATTTAAAGGATTTTGGTTTTCAAGAATTTTGTCTATTTTTTAGTGAATAGAAATACTTTTCAACTCCCCAATAAACTTGATATACTCAAAGTGCATACACTTTTTTCTGGAAGATATAAAATCATGACCCAGAATAATACAGATCCAAATACCAGGCGTAAGCGCGCCAGGTGCACTGTACAGAAGAAAACCTTTGGGCCTGTTGAGGACCTTGAAACTCATGTCCGGTCCGACTGGTGGCAGACTCTTTTTAATTCACTTTACCTTAAGACCGATGCCGATCTTCTAGATGATATGGAGGTTACTAGAAAAGAGGTCGATCTCATTGTTTCCATTTTGGGGATGGCTCCTGAAGAAAAAATTCTTGATCTATGTTGCGGACAGGGGAGACACGTACTTGAACTGGCAAGAAGAGGCTTTTCAAACGTAGAGGGATATGACAGGTCTCAGTACCTTATAAGGAAAGCTAGAACCAGAGCACAGAAAGAGAACCTGCAGGTAAGGTTCAGAGAGGGAGATGCAAGAAAGCTTCCCTACCCATCTGATACTTTTGACGTGGTTACTATACTGGGTAACAGTTTTGGCTACTTTGATTCAACGCTCCAGGACCAAAAGGTCCTTGAAGAAATTTTTAGGGTTCTGAAGCCTGATGGCAGAGTTTTCATTGATGCCGTAGATGGAGACTACATGAAAAAAAGTTTTCAGCCCAGGTCATGGGAATGGCTTGACAGGAAATACTTTGTCTGCAGGGAAAGAGCTCTTTCGGCCGATGGAGATCGGTTAATTTGCAGGGAAGTGATAAGCCGTATTGACAAAGGTGTGATTGCAGACCAGTTTTACGCTGAGAGGTTATACAATAAAGAAAGCCTTTTTGAGCTGCTTACAGTGTCAGGATTTAGTAGTCCCGCCTTTCATACTACTTTCAGCCCGGTTTCCGCAGGAACCCAGGATGCAGGCATGATGGAACAGAGAATTCTGGTCTCGGCCTCTGTTGAAAAACCGTGGCCTACATCTCTTCAAGCAATCGGGAATAAAAAACCAATGAATATTGCAGTTTTGCTTGGAGATCCGAGAAAAGAAGATCAGGTTAAGCCTGCCTGTATCTTTGATGACGATGATTTTGATACCCTTGAGAGAATGAAAAAAGCACTTGCAGAGATTCCTTTTATGAAATTTACTTTTCTTGACAGGCATGAAACTTTACTGGAGGATCTGAAGAAGAAAGCAGCGAAAATTGATCTTGTACTTAATCTCTGTGATGAAGGGTTTTATAACGATCCCACAAAAGAACTTCATGTCCCAGCTTTGCTTGAACAGTTAAATGTCCCGTATACAGGAGCAGGTCCTCAATGTCTTGCTTTTTGTTATGACAAATCCATTATAAGGGGAGTTGCCAGAGAGATGCGCATTCCCGTAGCAAAGGGAATGCTTGTAACCGAAGATGCAGAGCTTTCAAAGCTGTCTCTCTCTTTCCCCTTGCTTGTAAAGCCCAACTCAGGGGACTCAAGTTTTGGGATTACACAGAAAAGCATTGCCCATAACCGTGAGGAGCTTCTTGAAATTCTTGCGGCATCCCGAGAAAAGATGGGTTCTTGTAGGCCTTTCCTGCTGGAAGAGTTTCTTCAAGGAAAAGACATCAGTGTTGGCATTATTGGAAATCCGCCTTCATGCAATGTACTGCCTATTACGGAAGAAGATTACTCAGAAGTACCTGAAGAATTTCCAAAGATTTGCGGGTATGAGGCGAAGTGGCTTCCGGATTCTCCTTACTGGAACATAAAATCCGTGCCTGCTGATCTCCCTGAAAAAACCAGAAAGGAAATCGTAAAGTGCTGTCTTGCTCTCTTTACAAGGCTGGGTTGCCGTGATTATGCCCGTTTTGACTGGAGACTTGACGCCGAAGGCAAACCCAAACTTCTTGAAGTAAACCCCAATCCTGGATGGTGCTGGGACGGTCATTTGGCAAAGATGGCAGCTTATGCTAATATTTCCTATTCCGGAATGCTTGCGTCCATTATAGAAGCTGCAAAAGACAGGTATGGCCTTGGAGCTTCTGAAAATCTCGAGCTGAGGAAAATGCCTGAAACCACTTCCAGAAAAAGCCCGGCTGAATGCGCTGCCGAGTTTGAAGAAGAGATTGAAGCAAGAAGCTCTATGGATTCCGAAAATACCAGGAAGAAAAGTGTTTTCTCAAGTTCCTCCGAAACAGTACAGGCTTTTGAGAGCGTATGACAACTTATATTAACTTGTAAAAGAAGGTAAATGCGAAAGGATTAGAAATTTTCTTTTTCGCGTTTCCATTTTCTCTTTGTTTTTCTATTACTTATTTTGTTTCTGGATGTTTACTTCTGAATAATAATTGTAAGAATATCTTCATCCTGCATTCTATGGTCGAGGCCTACTCTCTGCCCCGGATGTTTTGCTGAGGTGCCCCAGATTTGGGCATAGCGGAACTTCCTGCGGAAGTCCCTGTGCAGACGGTCACAAATCTGGCCTATGTCGGTCCCACTCATAACTATCAGGGGCTCTTCCATATCTGCAGGCTGACCCTGTGGTTTTAAGTAAACTCGAATGAAACCCAGCGTGTCGTAAATAGCGTCTTTAAGAACCTCGATATTAATGCCTTCATGGGCTGAAATAAAGATCGAGTTAGGGTATAGCTCTCTGCATTCTTCGATCAGTTGGGGATAGGCAAGGTCAACCTTATTAACAGCTATCAGAGACCTGACATAGCTGCGGTTGCTCAGGACGACGTCAATAAGCTGGTCAACCGTTATGTTTTCTCTTATAAGCACACTTGCGTTGTGGATCTTATACTCATCCAGCACAGCCTTGATAGTTTCCTCATCCAGGTCAAGGTCAACGGTTGAATTGATCACTACCCCACCCCTATCTTTTTTCTTGATTACCACATCAGGGGGCTCTTCATCAACGCGAATACCGGCCTGGTAAAGTTCGTCCATAAGTACTTCGTAATGCTTGGGCTGGAAGACATCAAGCAAAAATATAACCATATCTGAGTTTCTGATAACAGATATGACTTCTTTTCCACGTCCACGCCCTGAAGACGCGCCTTTTACGAGCCCAGGGACATCAAGGAACTGGATTGTTGCACCTTTGTGTTCCAGTACGCCTGGCACAACTGTAAGGGTAGTAAACTCATATGCTGCCACTGCAGAATTGGCACCCGTGATTTTATTCAGAAGCGTAGATTTCCCTACTGATGGAAAACCTACAAGGGTGACGGTTCCATCTCCTGATTTTCTGACCGAGTACCCTTCCCCTCCTCCTTTTGCCGAGGCTTTTTTCTCAACTTCATCCCGCATGCGGGCTAGCTTGGCTTTGAGGCGGCCTATATGATGGGAAGTTGCCTTATTGTACACGGTCTTTCGAAGTTCATCTTCGACTTCCTGTATTTGCTCCTGTATGCTGCTCATCTGGAACCTGCCGATTTAGAGACTAAAGAAATGATTTTCATATTGATTGGAAAAAGAAATCGCTCCAAGCGATCTCTACAAACCCTTTTTGATCCAAAAGAGATCCGTGTCTGGATATTTTATTCTGAATAGTTAAATGAAATATATATACCTATGGAATGTTTTTGTTTACTAATTACGAGGCTATCAAATTAGCTCTAAAAAATTCAGATCTAATTTGACAATCGTTTTTATGAAGATCTCCTATGTGTATTCTTATCTCCAACCAGTTCTACGCTATCTTATTAGCAATCCAATATAAGAAAATAGATGCGTCCACCAATAGTGAAAAAGAAGATAAGTTTTTAAATCAAAATTCTAATTTGAGAACCTCGATTACGAATAATAGAGTTACTCAGATCATTTATATATCATAATAAATATAATAATATTTAAAGCTTATTGAAAACTGATTCTGGTAAAAGTTTATTCACCATGAACGGATTCAAATAGACAGTCACTCAAGTTTAATGAAGTAGCTGTCTCTTTTACTTAAAGGGACTGTTTCAACGGGGTTACCTCTCTCGTTTGAGGGAACACTATCTATAAGAAATTATCTCTCTCGTTTGAGGGAACACTATCTCAAAGGGATTATCTCTTGTTCGAAGGAAAACTATCTAAAAAGGATTACCTCTCTTGTTCGAAGGAAAACTATCTAAAAAGGATTACCTCTCTTGTTCGAAGGAAAATTATCTCAACGGGATCACTTTTCTTGTTCAAGTAACTGTCTCAAAGGAACTTCACCTCTAATTCAAAGGGACTGTCTTAAAGGACAATCTCTTTCATCCATTATGATTATTTCATTCGACGGAGATTATTTCTCCTGTCCTCTCATAAACGCGCAGCCCGGAGGGAAGCTTTGAAGCGAATTCTGTGGAGGTAAGAGTTTCTAGAAACTTGCGGACTTCGGAAATTTCCAGAATTTCCTTCCTTATAAGGAAATCGTATTCTTCTTCTGCAAATTTCATAAAGTGGAGACCATTATTTTCGGTACAGTTCCTTATTCCCACCCCTACTTCGGCCTTTCCTGAGGCAACTGCCTCACATACAGCTATCTCCGATTTCACTCCGGATGCATAGCCAGGAATCGAATCTGTAAACTCTTTTTTATTAATTCCTTTTCCAGCTATAAATTCTGCAATTTTCAGGTCTAATAAAGCTCTTACACCTGAACCCCGATTCCTGTTAATAAGGTGCTTTCCAGGAAGGTCCGAGATCCCAGAGACCAGGCTATCCTGCCTGACAATAAGTCCGACTTCACGCCTGTAACCTTTGACAAGAACAGTCCCTGAAAGTCCCATATTCTCGATTGTAGGGACGTTATACAGGATTCCGTCCTGTCCTCTTGGATCACTTGACGGCATATTCACACCTGCAATATCGGCTGTGTTTGAGGCAATTGCGCTGAAGCCTCCGCTTGAACTTGTGAAAAGGGTCCTGAAATAAAGTCCACTAAGATCTTCAAGCAGATCAAGGCCAGGACAGAAGCCACCTGCTATCAGAAGGTCAGGTTTTTCAACCTCCCCAAAAAGAGTCACTTCTACAGGAGTTCCCGCTTCAATAAACTCTGTACTGGATGGAATATTAATAAAGCCATCTGCTCCGGAAAGCGAGGTTATGGCACCTGAGCCTCTGTCTGCAGGATAAACCCTTCCCTGGATCAGGCCTACTGGGAGAAGTTGCTGTCTTCCTTCTGAACGGAAACGTGTGCCCATAATTCCATTCTCCGTTATTTTAAGTGCTTTATCTTCTCCAAGGGCTTTTCTGAGCATGGGAGCTACGAACTCGTTAAAAATCATCAATGCAGATGTAGGGTTTCCGGGCAACCCTATTATGGGAACCCCTTGTATTATTCCAATAACCACAGGTTTTCCAGGTTTTATACTTATTCCATGTGCAAGAGTTTCTCCGATCTCGTCAATGAGCCTGTACATAATGTCTCCGGCTCCCGATGATGTGCTGCCAGAAGTAAGGATAAGGGCACACTCCGAAACCGCAGTTTCAAGTGTTTTTTTCATTGCGGTCTCATTATCTTTCACAATCCCGTAAAGCAGAGGGAAAGCTCCACATTCACGTATGCCGGCATATAAAGTGTAAGAATTTGCGTCATATATCTTCCCGGAAGTAAGTTTTTCTCCGGGTTGCACAAGCTCGTCTCCTGTTGAGATTATCCCAACCTGTAATTTTAGAACAGGCACATCCTTTTTTCCGATAGAAGCAAGTACTCCTATTTCTCTGGTTCCGAGCTTTCGTCCTGCCCTGAGCACGCGTTCTCCCTTCCGTATGTCAGAACCGGCTTTCATGATATTTTCTCCCACAGTTACAGGACTGTAAATCGATACTGTTCCGTCTCCTTCAGAACTATATTCAACCATGACAACAGCATTTGCACCTTCAGGAATCGGAGATCCGGTAGATACTTCCACGGCTTCTCCTGCCGAAACCTTGAATTTTGCATCCGAGCCTGCTGGGTGGTTTCCCAGGAGTTTGAGTTCGACAGGTCTGGTTTCGCTGCATGCATACGTATCCTCTGCCCTGACTGCATAACCATCCATTACAGCTCTTGGAAAAGGAGGAACATTAATTTCGGTAACAATATCCCCGGCAAGGATTTTGTCGTAAGCATTTTCAAGGGCCAGGCTTTCTTGTCTGGGAAAAACTTGCAGGTTGTTTATTAGTTCACGTGCTTTCTCTACAGAGATAAGTTTCCGAAATTCTTTGCGTTTCATAGAAATTCAACCCTAATTTACAGGCCTTCAGATAAATTTTCTAGTTTAATAGCATTTCCAGACATGTTTTATACTTACTTTTTCCTCCTCGAAAAACCTTGAAGGCAAATTAGTTAAAAGCTGCTCAAATTGAAGTCTAAAAAGAAACTCAAGTATTAGTCCAAATAGCAGTTTAAATAGAAACTCAAAATTATTTCAGGTAGCAATCTAAATAGAAACTCAAAGCGATTCCAAATAGAAACTTAAGTAGAGAATCAGAAAACTTAGAATAAACTTAGAATATGGATTTGAAACAAAAGCTTAAAAAATTCAAAAAAAACTCAAAAACAGCTTAGGTAGGAATTTAAAAAAGGTTCAGGCAAAAGCTGCTTCAGAAAATTGTCCAAAAAGAACCATGGCGGGAAAAATCCCGCTTGATTTTACTGCCTTTTTTGTTTCTTTAATTTTTCAGGGCTGCCCTTTACTTATAAATTGGTGTTCCCGTACTTTGAGTTATTTTCTCAAAAGCTTCAACCATCTTCATCGTCATGGGCCCGGGTTTGCCTGTGCCTATAATCCTTCCGTCAAGTCTGGTTATAGGAGCAGCTTCAGCTGCAGTGCCTGTGACAAAAACTTCATCAGCTGTGTAAAGGTCAAACAGGCCAAGATTTGATTCGGTAACTTTGCATCCCATCTCATCCAGAAGTTCAATAGCTGTGGCTCTGGTAACCCCTTTTAAATTGCTGATTGTAAAGGGAGTAAGAACCTTATTGTTCTTGACTATGAAGATATTGTCTCCGGAACCCTCACAGACAAAGCCGTTCTGATCCAGGAAAATGGCTTCGTCTCCTCCTTTTTCATTGGCTTCAATCTTTGCCAGGATGTTGTTCAGGTAATTCAGAGACTTAATATTAGGGGATAGGGCATCAGGGGCATTTCTCCGGACACAGACACTGACAGCTTTCAGCCCGACTTCATACAGGTCGCCGTACATGGCGCCCCAACCCTGGGCTATGACAACCACGCAGGGCTTCCCACAATTGCGGGGGTCAAGTCCGAGATCTCCAACTCCCCTTGAAACAATAGGGCGTATATAAGCATCTTTGAGATTATTTTTCCTGAGGGTCTCAAGTATTGCTTCGCTCATCTCTTCTTTTGTAAGGGGAATATCCATTGCAATTGCTTTTGCCGAGTCATAAAGCCTGTCAACATGCTCTTTTAACTTAAAGACACGGCCGTTGTATGCCCTTATGCCTTCAAAAACACCGTCGCCGTAGAGGAAACCATGGTCATAGACCGAAACTTTGGCTTCGGATTTGGGAACAAACTTCCCATCCAAATAGATCAATAACTCACTCATTTGCGAACAATCCTCTGCAATCTTACTACTATTATAGAGTTTACCTATTTTCTTGATAATGTCAATTAAATATGATTGTAATATGCAAACCCTATAAACCATTTACTTTATTTCACTTATTGACAGTATGTAAGCTCTGCGCGGGGTTTTAAAAATTCAAAGCCTCAGGGAAGTTTCCATACTGGCAAATTCCTAAGTAAAATGTCGAATAAGTCAGTATATACTAAATATATATTACAATTCCGCTTCTATATAAATATTTTAAGATATTTACAGTTCCAATTAGTGAATTCATACAAAAAGCTTTTATGTGAAAACGCTCATTTCGTATTCCGTACTAAGAAAAGCAAACAGGGCTCGTGGCTTAGCCAGGATATAGCGCTGGGCTTCTAACCCAGACGTCGGGGGTTCAAATCCCTTCGAGCCCGCTTAATTCTTTATCATTTCCAACCAGCCTTAGAAAATTGTTTTTCAATTCTCTATTTACTTCAAATTAACCTGCGCAAACTATTTTCACTCTCTTTCTTTCCAACATGCTTACCCTTTTTCTGTAGAGTTTTATACTTTCTATCTGCCCTCTCTGTTTTTAGGCCTTTTCTGTAGTAAAGAGTCTTAACGTAAACTGCAGTTTTACCAGAGTACGCGCAGCTTTTGATTTGAAATGTTTCATATTAAAATTATGGATCGAAATTGCAGGATTAAAACTATAGGGTTAAAATTAGAGAATCAAAATTGTATGATTAAAACTGTAGGGTTAAAATTAGAGAATCAAAATTGTATGATTAAAACTGTAGGGTTAAAATTGGAGAATCGAAATCGGAGAATCGAAATCGGAGAATCGAAATCGGAGAATCGAAATCGGAGAATCGAAATCGGAGAATCGAAATCGGAGGAGACATAGATAGAGTAATGTATAAAAAACTCTGTAAAATACGAAGCCTAAAAAGTCACTGGATGATATCTGTTTTCATAATAACAGGTACCCCAATCCCAGTATGAAAAACATTACTCCTGACATTATTGCTGTAATCAGCCCGATCTGCCTTATATTTTCCACTTTAGCTGCGAGACCCAGCGGCACCAGTAATATGAGATAAAATGAGGTTCCAACAAAAAATCCTCCAAATAGTAATATGCTGCCTGCAATACTGGCATACGACAAAGCTGCGGACATTGCCAGAAGGAATGGAGGACATACATTAATTCCTGTCAGGAAGCCAAAAAAAGCAGGATAATTCATGTATTTTTTATTCAGCTTACATAACCCGAAGTGAGGCCATTTTTTACTGCTACGAAGACTAGCATCAAGACGGAAAGTAGAATCATAGCAGTCCCTTAAGAGAAAAAATAAAAATTGAAAAATAAAAGCGCTAAGAGAAAGAAATAAAAGATGAAAAAGGAAAGTGTTAAGAGAAAAAAATTTACAAAATAGAATTTTTTAAGATTTCACTGCTGGAAGTTACTGCCCTGAGCTAGAAATCATTTTATATCCCTCTCCAGAGGGCATAATTATTGCCAGGATAATATACAGGACAATACCAATTCCTTGCAAAGCAAGGGCTGCAAAAGCAAGCCTTATAAAGGTAGGGTCAATGCCAAAATACTCACCCAACCCTCCGCAGACTCCGAAGAGCATACGTTCTTTCTTGCTTTTAGTCAGGCGCTTTTTCATAGTGTAGGTAGTGCGCTTTTCTCCTCTAGCTTCTTCCTGGGCTTCCCTGGATTCGTCTTTGACCTTCTCTCTGGCTTCTCTAGCAAATTCCTCTTTTTTTTCTCCAGGTTCTATAATAACTCTCCCTTCCATATCTATAGGCTTTGTCCAGGATCTCTCAGTATAGCCGGTCTCAAGTTCTCCCGGAGCCTTGAACTCGCTTTTATCCGGGACTTTTCTCTCTTTGAATGTTGGACTTCCTACAGCTTCTTCCATATTTTCAGGTTTTTCCCAGGATTCCTCTTTATAGCCAGTTTCAAGGTCTCCTTGAGGTTTGAATTCGCTCTTTTTCGATTCCTCTCTTTGCAGAGGTTCTCCACTTCCACTGGTCACTTCGGTTTTCCCCCCAAGTTTCGTACTTGTTCCCCTTTCAGATTCGGCTTTAGCTATCCCTGGAATTTCAAAAAAACTTTTCTTAGTTACCTTTTTTTCTTGAGATTCGGGATTTTCCTGCATAATGATTATTCTATTTTTGAGGATTTATAATATGCTGGTACCTTTTCTATTCTCTTGCTATTCTATTCTCTTTACTATTTTCATTATTCCTCTTAGATTTCAGTGGCATTCCGAGCAGCTGCATTCATTTTTACTGCGGAAAATTCCATATAACATCAAGGGGAGAAGGAAAAATGCAAAACCTAACTTTAGATCTTCGGGAAGCAGCTCTTTTGCAGTCCCTACAGTTGCTACTGCATTAATCCCGAGTTTTAGATAAAACCAGTCCAACAGAAAACCTGCCCCAAGTGCACAGAGGGAAATTACCCCAAGATATAGAGCTGCCGAACGTTTACCAAGAAAACGGGCAACCATCGTTATAGTTGCTGCATTGGTTGCCGGGCCTGCAAGTAGAAAAACAAAAGCTGTACCCGGACTCATGCCCTTGGCTATGAGGCTTGCTGCAAGAGGAGTAGACGCTGTTGCGCAGATATAAAGCGGAATTCCCACTAAGAGCATGACCAGCATTGAATTAAAGCCGCCTCCCAGGTAATTCTGAATCAGATTTTCAGGAATTGCATAGGAAATTATTCCTGCAAAAAAGATTCCGATGAGCATCCATTTGGAAATCTCGGCTGGCAACTCGATATAAGCATACTTAACTCCTTTAATCAGCGTTGATTTTATCGACTCCTTATTTTTTCTATCTTCTCCGGGCTCCAGATTTATGCCTTCTTTTCCGGACTTTTTATGTTTCCCATCTTTTCCCAATTCTTTTTCTTCGTACCCGCATTCCTCACAGCCACAGGAAGAAACCTCTTTCCGGAAGTCCGGACTTACCATGGAAAGCCTCTGGATGTTTTCAGAGTTATTATTGATTTTCAGAAACTTTGGTCCTGAAGGCTTTACATCTATGGCCCTAGTCATAGTGCCTATGGACTCCGTTTTTTCGTTACCGGAATCTGATGGCTTATGGCAACTGCAAGAAGAAGAAGAAGAAGAAGAAGAAGAACTAGACGTTTTTTCCTGTAAAGGAGTACCAATAAAGGTTGAGACTGCAAGAACTCCTGCTTTTTTCCCGTAATTTTCCGGTTTTTTGATATTCATCTTTTCCGATTGTTCCCCGATCAAAAAATTATCTGCAAGCCCTGCAAGGACAGCAGTCACAAGGGCAGCAAGTGGACGGAAAACTGCCATCAGAGGATCCAGGAGAGCGTAACTAACCGCTATAGAGTCTACTCCTGTCTCAGGAGTTGAGATGAGGAAGGAAAGGGTTGCTCCCCTATTAGCTCCCCTTTTTCTGATTGACATAGCAGTAGGAACCACCCCACAGGAGCAGAGCGGTAAGGGAAGACCTGCAAGGGCTGCATTGACAACAGAGCGAACTTTTCCTGCCGACGTTCCAAGATAATCCACGATCTTCTGGTCAGGCACCAGGACATTGAGAAGACCTGCAATACCCAGGCCGAAAATCAGATAGGGAGCCGTTTCTACGAAAATATTCCAGGATTCCAGGAGAACTCCTAAAAGAAAAACCAGAAAAGTGTTTAAAAATTCAAAGTTCATGCTTTTTCCTCCACATGTTCGAGGCACATTTCAATTAGTGTGCGGACGTGCTCGTCTGCAATATAATAAATTGTAAATTTTCCTTCCCTTCTGACCCGTACGAGGTCAAGCTGCCTGAGGGTTCGAAGCCCGTGCGATACTGCGGATTGAGTGACACTAAGTGCCTGTTCGAGTTCACAGACGCACATCTCCTTTTGCTTTAATAAGAAAAGGATCTTAAGACGAGTATCGGACTGGAGGGCCTGAAAAACTGCAGCCATCCGCGTGATACTTTCAGGGTCCGGAACTTTTTGTAACAATTTTTCTAGCTGTATTGAGTCAACTCGTTCACAGTTGTCATGCATGAATATATGAACAGTTGTTCATATATTAATATCTTTTTAGGAATTGAATCACCTAAGAAAGTTGTCAGAACCCTGGCGTTATGTTAAAACTCTAGAGTTTGTTAAAACCTTTAGATTTATCAAAACTGAGAATTTGTCAAAACTGAGAATTTGTCAAAACTTAGGCTTCTTCGGGTATAAAAAAGCTGCTCGAGTGTTTATTTCATAAAAATCCTCTTGAGCACTCGTTCAGAGAATTAGAATAAAGAGAATAAAAAGTGCGAGCATAAAAAGGGCTCTCCAGTCGTTTTTCTGCATGGAAAGCTCGTGTATTGATGTCCTTCGGCTTCCCTGATAACCTCTGCCCTCCATTGCAAGGGCCAATTCTTCTGCATCCCGAATTATGCCTCTTAGCAAAGGAATTGCAAGGGCAGGAATTGACCGGAGAGGATTTTTTACGAAATCCATTCCTCTTGCAGTCTGAGCCGCTTTTGTCCGCTCTACCCTCTCGAACAGAAGGGGAAAAAACGCTATAGAAATGTTCATCATTGTAGCAAGCTCAAAAGAGCTAATTCCCAGCCAGCGCAATGGCAAAGGCCTTACCATCCTTTCTACACCGCAGGTAATTGCAGACGGATCAGTGCTGGCTGTCAGGAGGGCTGCAAAAAGCAAAAGGAATATAAATCGGGCAGCAAGTTTGAGCCCTTTTTCCACCCCTTCCAGACTTGGCTGCAGAATCCAGTAAGAAGCAAAGGGCCTTCCATCAGTAAAAAACATCTGCGTAAGAAAGATAAAAAATATAAACAGCATCATAGGCCTTACTGCTCTGAGAAACACTTTTACTGGCAATCCTGAGAGTAAAGCGAGGACAAAGAAAAATGCGAAAAGAGCCACTATTCCTGCAAAATTATCAACCCTGAATGTCAGAATTCCGAGCAGCATCACGGCTGTAACTTTTGTCCTGGGGTCAAGCCTGTGGAGAACGGAAGCCCCGGGCACGTAACTGAAGACAGGTTCCTGCATATTTCCTTCGACTTTATTTATAAATTATCTTTTAGAGAGTTTTCGGAGCTTCCCGTTTTAGTTAATTCCCATTTTAGTTAATTCTCGTTTTAGTTAATTACCTATTTATTCTCATTATTGTCTGTTCCAAGAATCGATTTTAATTTCGTAATCTCTTCAAGAGCGTCTTCAACCGTGAAGACTGTAAGGTTTACTGGCAGTCCTCTTGCTCCGAGTTCTTTCATCATAGAAGCTATAGGCGGAAGAGGCTCGAACCCTTTTTTGAGGTAGCTTTCCCGGCTCCCCTGAAAAGCTATTCTTCCTTCCTTTAGGAGAACTATTTTTTTCAGCAAGGGGAAGAATCCTTTAAGATTATGGGTTACAGTTATGACTGCAGTACCCTTTTCGTTTATTCTGTAAAGTGTCTTAAGAATGTCCTTTTTCCCAATCGGGTCAAGTCCTGTTATGGGTTCATCGAGTACCAGATAATCTGGCCTGAGGGCAAGAGCACTTGCAAGAGCAACTCTTTGCATTTCTCCTCCACTCAGACTGAAAGGGTCTCGAGAAAGCTCGGTCTGGTCAAGAGAAACAGCTTCAATTGCCTCATATACCCTTTGCTCGGTTTCTTTTTTTGAGTACCCAAAATTCAGGGGCCCAAAAGCTATTTCCTCGTACACAGTCTTACAAAAGAGTTGATCAGCAGCTTGTTGGAAAACCATCCCTATCCTGCGTTTTGCTTCTCTTGAAGAAGGATCAAGACCATCCACACGAACGATTCCGGTTTCCGGCTTAAAAATTCCGTTGAAAAGTTTTGTTAGGGTAGATTTCCCTGCGCCTTTTTCCCCCAGTATTCCTACAAACTCTCCTTTTTCTATCCGCAGGTTAATTTCTCTCAAAGCGGAGGTTTCTAGAGGAGTCTTTTTGGAGTAGGAAAAGCTTACTTTTTCAAGAATAATTGGCATATTTCCTCTGCAAAGCTCTGGGGGGAAGCGGTTTTTTCCCAGGGAATTATTACTCCATGTGTTTTCAGGGTCTCTGCTAGCTCTATCAGGGAAGGCAGGTCAAACCCAAGGGTCTGTAGGGAAATATCGGAAAAAATACTTTCCGGCTCGCCTTCAAGCATTATGTTCCCTTTTTCCATGACAATAATTCTGTCTGCGTCATGAAGTTCTTCGAGATTGTGAGTGATATATACAATTGTTTTTCCTTTCCTGTGCAACTTTTTTATAATTTCCAGGACAGAAATTCCGGATTCGGGATCAAGCATGGAAGTTACCTCATCAAAGAGAAGACATTCAGGCCTCATTGCAAGAACCCCCGCAAGGGCTACACACTGTCCCTGTCCTCCACTCAAAGTTTTCGGAGAACGATGCCTGTACTTCTCAAGACCGACTTCGGCAAGCGCCATGTCAACACACTTTCTGATTTCCATGGGGGAAAAGCAAAGATTTTCTGGGCCAAAAGCCAGATCTTCTTCGACTG
Source organism: Methanosarcina sp. UBA7 (assembly GCA_002508465.1). Lineage (GTDB taxonomy): Archaea > Halobacteriota > Methanosarcinia > Methanosarcinales > Methanosarcinaceae > Methanosarcina. Next base: position 15,773 of record DAQQ01000063.1, read on the forward strand.
TCCGACCTACAAATTGAGTTTCAGGATTCTGGAACACGATACCTACGAACTTTCGGATTTCTGGAAGTTTTGAGGGATCATGAGTGTCCATTCCCCTTATCATTACTCTTCCGGCCTGTGGTTTAAGGAGCCCACTTAGTTGAAGGGCAAGCGTGGATTTTCCACTGCCATTTTTTCCGATTACCCCAATGAATTCCCCTTTTTTTATAACCAGATTTAAATTTTTAAGTGCAGGGGTACCATCAGGATAACTGTAACTCACTTTTTCAAGCCTGATCATGTTTACTCTGAATTTTAAGTTTCATTTCAAATTCTTTATAAATTTCTCGGTAATTTGAGTTTCATTTATATTTTCTGCTTACCTAGAAAAAAATTAAAAGAAAATAGCTTTAGAGCTTGAAAGTAGCTTTAGAGCTTGTAAGTTGAAGCAATATATGCGGCAACTCCAGTTTTTACAATTTCTCCAGGCAGAAAAGGAACGACGCCAAGAGCAAGGGCTGTTCCAGGCCCGATTTCAGACACAAACATTAATTGAGTAAATCCGCAGGTATAGATAACCAGGACTCCTGCGCTCATATTAATGACATTAATCAAGAGGCTGGACTTGCCAGCGTTTTCAGCCTTTTCGGAGAGTTTTCCCACAGTATAAGCCGCCAGAATGAAACCGATTATGTACCCGCCTGTTGGCCCAAAAAGTACGCCCATTCCGGAACTACCTCCTGCAAATACAGGAAGTCCTGCAATACCAAGCAGGGTATATACTATTATACTCAAGCCCCCCCATTTGCTTTTCAGCATGCTTCCGGCAAGCAGGACAAAGAAAACCTGCAGTGTAACAGGAAGTGGAGAGAAAGGTATAGGAATCTGTATGTAAGCTCCTACTGCGGTCAGGGCTGCAAAAAGAGATGCGAAAACCATCATTCTTAGTTCAGGAGTCCGGTTGGAATAGAGCTCGTTGTTTTTTATATGCACATATTTTCCTCTTATCAATTATACTAGGTTTTTCTAATTTTTTTCACCTTTTCAAGCCTGTCAAAACTTTTTATGGTCCTAGATTGGCAGGCAATATAATCCGGTGCAAAGAAAGGATATAACAGGTATAAAGACTGGAACCGCAGTAAACTTACTATCTTTATAATAATAACTTCATAAAGGTTAATTTCAACCCTGGAAGATATATTTCAATTGAAAATCTTGAAAATGTAAAGTATTGTTAACCTTTGAGAGATTAATGGTTTACATTTGATTTAAAACTTTCCTGAAAAATCCTGGTTCTTGTTTCCGGGTTTACATTTCTCAGCTATGGAGCGATAATTTGATATATATCTTATACCGGTATTATGGAACACCTGAAATGCAAATTCAGTAGATAGTTGTAAGATTACATTTTGGGGAAGCTTTTCATGGGCGCGTGGCCTAGCCAGGATATGGCGGCAGCCTCCTAAGCTGTAAATCGGGGGTTCAAATCCCTTCGCGCCCGCTAATTTCCTTTAATATGTCTTTTTCGTAACGAGTATTTACTTAGCTGTCTTTTTCATAACCAGTATTTACTTAATCTGTCCTTTTGTAATTCTATTTGTTAAACTCGTCTTCTTCGGTTTTTTCAAGAAACGAAAGTCTATTTTTGAACTACATAGCTTTCAACTCTAAGGCTTTCTGAATATTCTGCCTGCTTAGAAGAACCGAATTTTTCTGAGTAACTGGGTACTCTTGTAAACAATGGAAAATTTCTTATCTAGAAAGTAAGTATTGCATAGAAGTACACAATAAGGTTTTATTATTATGACCCAATGGATTCTGTTTTATTAGAAAAGAAAATGCTAAAACCCAGAGGAAACACGAATTGATCAGAAAAGCCAGAGTAAATGACGTAGTTGTAATGAAACAAATCATCAATACTTATTCGAAGGAAGAGCTGATGCTCGCCCGTTCTCTGAGTGAGATGTACGAGAACATCAGGGATTATTATGTCTGTGAGATTGATGGAGAAGTTGTAGGCTGTTGTGCCCTACATGTAGTGTGGGAAGACCTTGCAGAGATACTTGCCCTTGCCGTGAGCCCGGTATGTGCAAGAAAAGGAATAGGTACAAAGCTTGTTTCTGCCTGTCTTGAGGATGCTAAAAACCTTGGTATGAAAGAAATTTTTGCCCTTACTTACGTACCTGGCTTTTTCGAGACTCTGGACTTTAAGGTTGTGGACAAAAACAGCCTTCCTAGAAAGATCTGGTCCGGCTGCTTGAGATGCCCTAAGTTTCCGGATTGTAATGAAATTGCTGTTATGAAGTCGGTTAATCCCTGAACTGCTTATGAAATCCTTCTTCAGGATCTTTCTTTTCTATTTTTTGAATATAAAACTTGAAACTCGAAACTTGAAATTCGAAATTTGAAATACAGGATTTAAATTTGCAAGATTTAAAATAAATACAAATAGCCAAAGATCAAAAATTATTTATCCAGGCGGTTACATTTTTAGGCTATCCTAATACTGGATCTTGAATCTGGCATACGCTGGCGGGATGACGTAATGCATATAGATCGATTTGAAGAATATCTTGAAACTATTCTCTATCTCATTAGAAAAAATCAGAGCCCTGCAAAGACAAAACAGATCTCTGAAGAACTCAACGTATCTCCGCCGAGCGTGACGGAAATGATAAAAAAGTTACATTCTTCAGGGCTTGTAGAGTATACACCTTATCAGGGAGTTGAATTGACAAAGAAAGGAACTGATCAAGCTATCAAGATCAAAAGAAAACACCAGGTACTTGAAACCTTCCTGGTTGATGTCCTTGATTTTGATAGGAAGGAAGCCCATAAAGAAGCTTGTGAACTTGAGCATGCAGTCTCGGATGCCGTACTTGAAAAGATCTACGAATTTCTGGGATGCCCCGAATATTGCCCTGACGGGAATCCTATCAATATTGATAAAAATAATATAAGGCAAGAGGAAAGTTTTATCCCGCTTGATGAAATGGAAGAAGGTAGTTCAGGCAAAGTTGCCAGAGTGACCCTTCCAAGAGAGACAAAAGAGCGTTTGACTTCCCTTGGTATTCTTACAGGAGAAGATATCGAGATTAGGAGAAAGCAGAAACAGGGCTGTATCTCGGTTATAGTGGTAGGATCAGAAATAGCTCTCGGAAGGGACATTGCAAAGAAGATATTCATAGCTCCAAAAAGCAAAAACGTGTAAAAGTACGAGAAGGCATACAACTGGAACGAAGTAAAATAACCAGAGATATGACAGGAATTTCAAGTTCATGCTGCACTTCGGGAAGTGAAAGTAAGAACAAAAGTCCCTATGACCTTACAATAGCTTTCATAGGAAACCCAAGCGTTGGAAAAAGCGTATTCTTCAGTAGATTAACCGGAGTAGGTGTAGAGATCTCGAATTATCCGGGTACGACAGTTGCTCTTAAAAGGGGAATTGTAAAGGCTCGGGGAAAAACTATTGAAATCGTTGACCTGCCAGGCATTTATTCTCTTGGGGTCACAAATGAAGATGAGAAAGTAACTAAGAAATTTCTGATTGAGGACCAACCGGATGTTATAATCAATGTCGTTGACGCAAGCAGACTTGAAAGGAATCTGTACCTGACTCTACAGCTTCTGGAACTCGATATTCCGATGGTTGTTGCATTAAACCAGGTAGACCTGGCTGCAGACCTAGGAATTCTCGTTGATAAGGACGGACTTTCAGAACTTCTTGGCCTGCCTGTAGTGCCAACGGTTGCGACCTGGGGAATAGGGCTCGATGAGGTAATGCTTGTAGCCCTTGACGAACAGAATAAAAATCAGGAACACCACCAGGTAAGATATAGCCAGTGGATCCGACAGGCTCTTTCTAGCCTTGACTATGCTTTTCCCAACATACCTCCAATCGTAAAAATGGCAGCTCTACTAAATGATGCTGAGTTTGTAGAACTCTGCTGTATGCCGCCTGAAGCTAATGCCTTGCTCTCTTCTGCCAGGCGGTTAAGACAGAACCTGGAGATAGAACAGGGAATTTCAGTACCTGATACTGTTGCAAGAGATCTCTATGGAGAAACAGGATATATTGTGGACAGCGTGATTTCAAGGTTTGAACCTAAAAAAAATATAAGAGAAAGAATAGATGCTATCCTTACTTCCCCGAATTTCGGAATTGCAGTGCTCATATCTGCCCTGCTCTTGACTTTCCTTCTTGTTTTCCGGGTAGGAGGCTTCCTTGAGACCTGGATTGTGAATGAAATCTTTGAGCCTCATGTGATCCTTCCTGCCGAAGCCGCAACTTCGGGCATGTCGCCTATCATGAAAAATCTGATTGTATATTCTCTTCGGGGAGTAGAGGCCGGTTTTGCAATTGCCATTCCATACATCGCAGTTTTTTACGCCATTCTTTCCGTATTTGAGGATTCGGGTTATCTTACAAGGGCGGCTTTTCTGCTCGATAATCTTACGCATAAGCTTGGTCTTCACGGAAGAGCCGTGATTCCGCTGGTTCTTGGCTTTGGTTGCAATGTTCCTGCAATTATGGCAGTGCATTCCCTTGGCACGCAGAGGGAAAGGAGGATAGCTTCTCTTCTTATATCTCTAATTCCCTGCTCTGCACGGACCGTCATTATCCTGGGACTTGTTGGAACTTTCGTAGGTTTCTGGCCTGCAGTTTCAATATATCTTATGGAGATTTTCATTATTGCTAGCATGGGTTTGATTCTGGGAAAGAGCCTGCCAGGACAGAGGAGTGGCTTCATCATGGAAATGACTCCTCTTAGAAAACCGGAACTGAAATCTACCCTCAAAAAGACGTGGATGAAAAGTAGAGAATTTTTGTATATTGCTTTCCCGCTTCTACTCGTTGGAAGCGCGTTTTTGGGAGTTGCTGATGCTCTTGGCCTTCTTTCAATCTTCCAGGACTTTGTAGAGCCTATATCCGTGGGAATGCTGGGCCTTCCGGCATTTGCAGCGACTGCCCTGGTTTTTGGGATACTTAGAAAGGAAATGGCTCTTCAGATTCTTGCAGTACTTGCAGGTACAGCCAATTTTGCAGCTGTAATGACACCTGTCCAGATGTACCAATTTGCTGTAATTACGACCATTTATATGCCATGTGTGGCAACGATTGCAGTACTGAAGCACGAACTTGGAATAAAGGATACGGCTTTGATAGTTATTTTCACTATACTACTAGCTATCGGAATGGGCATTTTGATCCGAATTTTTGGGCCTATTTATCTGTGATTTCTTTATTCCGATTTCTGTTTTATTTCTTTATTTCAGTTTCTGTTTTTATACTATGTTGCAGGTTTTCTTACCCAGACTTACCTCAAAAGCAACTGTCTTTCTCTACTTATTTATCTAAGTCTATGTGATTAATTTAACAAAAGGAAAATTTTGCTATATCTGGCGCAACATTTATATATTAATAAATGTGTTTTTTCTTTTCAAAAAATTCTGTTTTTATCGCAAACTATTAATATTTGGTACATAGTGTTATTCCCGATGACCCGAATTACCACTCACTTACACAAAAACGTGTTGAGTGTTATTATGGATATAATCGAAATGGACAATTTCCGTGAGCCTGAACTTGATGAGGTTCAATTTTTCCTTGAAAGCACCGGAACTCACGGTTCCGTTGTTAATGAAGCCGCTGCGGAAATGGACTGTACCTCTTCCAAAATTCAATCGAGGGAGAATGTACTGGTCGATTTTAAGAGTCCCTTTTCGTCCATTAACTAACACTTCCCCTTAAGGATATTTCTCCCTTCTTGAAATCCAACTCTTTAACTCTTTTATTTTAAGTTAAACTTGGGTTTCGTTTACTTATTTTACAGTTTGTGAACCCTTTTCTCTGGATTTTCCTGTAAATATATCGGGATTTGAATACTACTCTCATTCGATTTGTTCAGGTATGCAGGGCTTGCACAAGTATATTCTATTTATTGTTTTTATCATGCATATATCGAAAAACATTTATACGAATTTTCGATCAAGTTATTCCTTTTTTGCTTCTTAATTTCTTTTGCTTCCTAATTTTCTTTAGTTTCCTAATTTTCTTTTGTCCCTTGATCCCTTTTAGTCCTCTTCTATTGTTTCCTTGAAAAACCAGTTTCCGCTTCGGGAAATTTTATATCACAGTTTTTGGGTATATCCATCACGGTTTACGATATCCATCACGGTTTACGGAGTATTTCAGCAAAAACTAAATAAAAAGATTTTTGTTCTTCTTTGTTGAGAGTTAGAAAAGGTAGGAAAAACTATCGATTACCATATATATTTAAAGTAAGATTACATGTACTTTGTACATATTATTTAAATTCCTATGATCTAATCAATTTAATTATTATTGTGCTGACTGCTTTATCACCAGAAAATTCCAGGCAGTCAGGAAATCGGAACCCGAATTTATCATAAGAGGTACTTTTATGAGAACTGGACAGAGGGATGTGCACAATACACCGCTTAAAAGGCGATTATCGGTAACCTATGAGGAGCTTGAGACTCTCAAGAAATCAATTAAGGTTTCGGTTCTCAATGAACTGCGGGCCGAAATGGAAAATGTTTCCGATCAGGACTCCATCAAAGATCTTGTCCTTTCCGAAATCAGAACAGAGCTTATGGGAATTCCTAACCCTGCCTTACTCAAGGCTTCAATCCTGAACGAATTAAGAACAGAATTGAAAGCATCAGGAGAAAATGACTCGGGAACAGCTGACAGGAAACTTAGGGAACTTGGAAGCACTCAGGATGGGCTTGTCCGCGAATTGCTCGACCAGAAAACGATAATAAAAAAACTGGAAACACAGATCGGAGATCTTGCTAAACAACTGGATGACGCAAAAAAAACTGCTCCGGTTGCTCCACCTTCTGTAGTTCCTTCTTCTCCTTCTATTGTTCCATCTTCCATTACTCTGCCTCTTCCTGAAGACCCTCTTGACCTTCCGCCTCTTTCCAGAAAAGCCAAACCGAGACCTGAGCTTAAAAAAGAAAGACCGGCATATAGACTGGGACAATTTAAGGAAGCTCCTGCCTCCCTGCCAGGTATAGGCGCAAAAGTTCAGCTAAAACTCAGAGAAATTGAGCCGGCAGATCTTGACAAAGAGGAAGTCGAAACTAAGTGTGAATATATTATTGCAGAAAGTGGTGATAAAAAAGGGCTTAGAGGCATTATTAGACAGGGACACTCAGTTAGAGAACCTGCCAGGCAACAACAGCCGATCAAAACACAGTTCAGGCAGCCATCCCCAGTACCGTCGTTACATGAAAGACAGCCTTCTACTGATAATGCCGGCCATATGAATCAACCCGCAGATGATTATAAATGTGAGTATATAATTGCTGAGAGGCCTTCGAAAAAGCATTTCATAGAAGAGTCAGTGGACGTGCGGGAAAAAGAAGATGCCGAAGTTATCACATGTAGCCGGAAAAAAAATACTCGGTGAAATAAAGCTTAAAAAGACAGAAACATTCTCAAAAACGTAAGATTACAGAGGCATTCTGTGTATATAAAAGAGATTGAATTTGTTAATTTTAAGTCTTTCGGAAAAAAAGTAAAGATCCCCTTTTATAATGACTTTACTACAATTTCGGGTCCGAACGGGAGTGGGAAGTCTAATATAATAGACGGGATTCTTTTTGCACTCGGGCTCACAAGTTCAAGGACTCTTCGTGCTGAAAAACTTACCGATCTGATTTATAATGGCGATGCGTCAAAAAAGCCTGATTTTGCTCAGGTTACGATCCGTTTTGATAACTCTGACCATAAGTTACCTTTAGAGCTTGATGAAGTTGAGGTCTCAAGAAAGATCAAGCGAACAAAAAGCGGGTACTACAGCTATTTTTATTTCAATGGAAAAGCCGTAAGTCTTGGAGAGATCCATTCCCAGCTTGAAAAAGCCGGAATAACGCCTGAAGGCTACAATGTGGTTATGCAGGGAGATGTAACACAAATTATCTCCATGACCTCCGTAGAAAGAAGAAAGATTATAGACGAAATCGCAGGAGTTGCGGAGTTTGACGAACGGAAGCAAAAGGCACTTGATGAACTGGAAATTGTAAGACAGCAAATCGAGCGAGTGGATATAATCCTTGAAGAGGTACGCACTCAGTTAGGAAAACTTGCAGGGGAACGAGACCAGGCATTAAAATACCAGGCGCTCAAGGCTGAAAAAGTCAAATTTGAAGGATACCTCCTGCTTTCCAAACTCAAGGATGCCAGGGCTGAACTGCAAAATATTGATAAGGAACTCACAGGCAAGGAAGAACACCTTGAAAAAGTCCAGCTACTCCTGAACGAAAGAATGAAGGAACTTCAGGCTCTTGAAGAAACCCTGGAAGAGCTTTCAGTCGAAATCCGAAAGAAAGGAGAGGATGAACAGCTTCAGGTTAAGAGGGAGATCGAAGAAATAAAGGGAGAAATTTCCCGCTGCGTAGATAGTATAGAGCTTTCGGAATCCGAACTTGAAGAAGCTGACTCACGACGCAGGAAAGCCTTTGTAGAAATCGATTCCACCAAGGGCAAGGTTAGGGAACTCGAAGAAAAGATTGAAGTCGAAAACCTGAGAAAAGAAAGCATTTCTTCAGAGTTTTCCGAGCGTAAAACAGAACGCATGCTGCTCCAGAGCAAGATTGCTGATGTAGATGCAAAATTTGCTGCTACACGGGATGAGCTCATGACTGTCAGGAAGAAGCTGGAAGATGTAAAAAATGAAAAAAACGAGCTGATCCGAACAGAGGACCGACTTCTTGACACACTCCGGAGAAAATCTTTGGAACTCCGGGAGATCGAAAACCAGATCAGAGACGCCGAAGCAGCAGTTGCTACCTCTGACAGTGATACGCTTTCTGTCAGGTACGAGCTTGAAAAGCTTTCCGAAAATCTGGAATCTCTTATTCGGGACCGTGATGATATCGAAAGCAGCCATTTCAGGATAAAGGAAGATATAAAGAAACTTGAAAACAAACTCCACAGCCTCCAGCAGGAGTACACAATCACGGAGGCAAGAGTGCGGGCATCTGAACAGGGCGGAGGCTATTCAAGATCTGTGGAAATGGTAATAGGGGCTGCTAGGCAGGAAGATCTTTTTGGAATTCACGGAACCATTGCCCAGCTTGGAAGAGTGGACAGGCAATACTCAATAGCTCTGGAAGTTGCTGCAGGAAACCGAATGCAGGCAATTGTTGTGGATACTGATGCCGATGCTGCCGAAGCAATCGAATACCTGAAGCGTAGGAAAGGAGGACGAGCTACCTTCCTTCCCCTCAATAAAATGAAAGAGCCCAGGCGACTTGAAAACCTGAGCTACGAAGATGGAGTAATAGGGTACGCAATTGACCTTATTCAGTTTGATTCCGGTTTTGAACCTGCTTTCTGGTATGTTTTTCAGGACACTCTTGTTACGGAAAACCTTGCAAGTGCCCGTCGCCTCATGGGAAAGGCGAGAATGGTAACCCTTGAAGGCGAACTTCTGGAAAAAAGCGGAGCAATGGTAGGAGGATCAGTTTCCTCTAAATCAGGAGCTTCTTTTGCGGCTGCAGAAAAAGATAAACTGCTTGAACTTGCAGAGGAGATCAGATCCCTGGATGCAAGTCGAAGTGCAGCCATAAGCAAGCAGGACAGCATTGAAAGCCATCTTTTCGAGCTGAGCAGGAAAATTCGGGACTGTGAAGCTACGATCTCAAGAAAAGAGAACCAGCTTGAGGAAATTTCAGGCAGTGAAGCAAAACTTGCTGAACTTCTTGAATCCAAACAGGCCGACCTTAAATCAATCGAGAAGTCCAGAACCGAACTCGGAACTGAAATGGAAAAGGTATCTGCAGAGAAATCCGACAAGGAAAAGACCGTATCCGAGCTTGAGGAGCAGATCTCAGGGCTTGAAACTAAACTTGCTGATTCCCCTCTGCCTGAAATCAACAAAAAAATAGAATTCGTTGACGAAGAACTCCGCAGGCTAGATGGCCGAATCCGAGATACTGAAGCCACATTAAATGCCTTGCAGCTTGAAAAAGAGTATACCGAACAGAAAATTACTGAAGCAAAGGAAGTTATCAGGGAGCTTGATGAGAAGAAAGCTTCAAGAATGGAGAAAGTTAATAATCTGAAGAAAAAAATAAAGGAGTTTGAAGAAAAACTTGAAGAAAAGAAAGTCAGGGAGGTTGAACTCTCAGACGAACTGCTAGGTCTTCAGCAAGAGCGGGAAAAAGTTCAGGTTGAACACAATGCGGTCAAACGCAGGGTAAGTATTGCCTCAACCACACTTGAAAAAGCGAAGCAGCAGGTTCTTACGCTCACGGCTACTAAAAACGCGCTTTTAGATCAGGAAAAGCAGTTTGCTGAAGAAATCCTGAAAAGAGGCATAGAGGAGAGCGATGAGGTTCCGAATTACGAAACCGTTTACATGCGGATTCAGGCAATCGATGAAGCCCTCAGGCGGCTTGAGCCCGTCAACATGCGAGCAATTGACGAGTACAATGAGGTAGAACTCAGGCTTTCGGATTTGCAGGGAAAACGTGACACTCTCTTTACCGAGAGAGAGCAGCTCCTTGAGCGCATTAACCAGTATGAGCAATTAAAGCGAGATGCCTTTATGGAAGCCTATACAGGTATTAATGCCAATTTCAGGGAGATTTTTCATGAGCTTTCCGATGGCATGGGTGAACTTTTGCTTGATGATCCCGATGACCCCTTTGCAGGAGGGATGACTATTCAGGCGCAGCCCAAGGAAAAAACTCTCCAGCGGATCGAGGCAATGTCCGGAGGGGAAAAGAGTCTTACTGCACTTGCTTTCATTTTCGCGATCCAACAATACCGTCCTGCTCCTTTCTATGCTTTTGATGAAATTGATATGTTTCTGGACGGCTGGAACGTGGAGAGGGTTTCAAGGCGCGTTAAAACCTCAGGATCAAAAGTCCAGTTTATTGTTGTTTCCTTAAGAAAACCTATGATCCAGGCCGCATCCAGGACAATAGGGGTTACAATGCAGGAAAATAATCTCACAAGCATTACCGGAGTGAGACTTAATGGCTGAACTTATTGATAACGAGGGGGCAGCGCTTGAAGTACCGCTTCTTCAAGCTAATAAGGTTTCCGAATCCGGAGAAAATGACTCTCTTTTTGTGAAATCCGAGATTTATGAGCTGTCAGGTACTGTTTCAAGCCTTGGAATCGATTGGAACCTGCTTGATATTTCGGAGTTTGAGACCTCCGAACCTCTGGGCATACTGGTTGAACTTGCGCGAGCAGGAAAAATCGATCCCTGGGATATAGACATAGTACAGCTTACTGACAGTTTTCTGGGAAGGGTGGAAGAGCTAAAGCAGATGGACCTTAGAATTTCCTCAAGGACGCTTCTTTATTCTGCTATTCTCCTGCGCATGAAGTCCTCGGGAATCCTTGAGGTAGAGGAGGAAGAGGTTGATACATTTGATTCGGATTTCCCTGAAGATCCTGATTTCCCCGAACCTGCAGAGTTTCCTATCCCGAAACTTCCAGTTCGTCGTGTTTCCACAAGGCCGGTAACACTCAATGAACTGATTCTGGAACTCAAGAAAGCAGAAAAACACCTCTCAAGAAAAAATGAAAAAAAAACCAGCCAAAATTCAGAAGAATCAAGTCCTCGTCCAAAGCTTACTACAGGAGATATCCTGGGCATTGCACATGATGAAGCCATAAGCTCTCGGTTATCCCTTATGTGGCAAAGGCTTGCCGAACTATTTACGAAGCAGTCTGTAGTGGTTTTTTCTAGTTTACTGGAAAGAAGTGAAGACAAAATTATGGATTATCTTTCTCTTCTTTTTCTCGCCTCAAGCAGGAAGATATGGCTTTTCCAGAATGGACTTTTTGAAGAATTATACATCTATCCGGGAGAAGAATCCGGTTTTTCCACCGAGGCTAATCCATCCATTTTCCACGAAATATTAGTAAAATCAAAAACTAAACCTTCAAAACCTGAAATTAAAGACTCTTCGGAACTAAATTTGACAGAGGCGATTCCTTCACATGAAAACCAGGATGAAGAGCCGAAGTTAATTGTGCATTGATACTTACCCCTTATACTTTGACATTATACTTGTAATTTGACATACTTTGGATCTTGAATATTATCTTGAATATTATCTTGAGTATTATTTTGTGCTCTAAAGTTTTAATCTTAGTAAAAGCCTGCAAAAACGATTAATTAACCCCGTCTTATTACCAATTAACCTGATTAAAAAATATTTGTTCTTTTTCTGGAAGTGAAAATTATGAGTGAGCTTGAGATTATCGAAGCCGCGCTTTTTGCTGCTGGCAGGGCTGTAAGCCTCGAAAAGCTTACAAAAATTACAGGAAAACCAAAAAAAGCAGTTCTTTCGGCAGTACAGAAATTGACAGAGGCTTATTCTTCCCGAGGATCCGGGATTGAGATTCTTGATCTTGGAGAGAGATATGTTATGCAGGTCAAACCCGAATACTCCGAGCTTATGCGGGAAGTAGCCCCAAAAGAGCTTTCAGCCCCAAAACTTCGTACCCTTTCCATGATTGCCTATCATCAGCCCCTGCTCCAGTCAGACCTTATTGATATGAGAGGAAGCGGAGCCTATGACCATATAAAGGACCTTATAGAGCGAGGTTTTGTAGACTCTGTGCCTTGCGGGAGAAGCAGGCAGCTTTCTACAACTCCTCTTTTTGCAGACTATTTCGGGCTTAAAAGAAATGATCCTAAAGCAATAAAAGACAAAATCCTTGAACTTTTGAGATCACAGGCCGGGCAAAGTGATATCAACCTCTGGATAGGAAGGAAGATCATTGCCGTGACACCCATGTACGAATCTTTTATGAACATGTGCGGAATTAAGGAATATTTCATAGCAAATGCTTACTCGCCTTCAAAGGAGGAAATTTCCCGGCTACTTGAGGCCGACGTAGTCATTATCTCGGCAGGTTATTCCGATACTGTACGGCAGTACTGCGACGGAGAAATCCTTGAAGTGCGTTCAACAACTTTTGAAGACCTTATAGAAGCTCTTTCCCTACTTGTCGAAGAACTTCCCGATGAAGTAGACTCCGAAATGGTGGAAAAAAGCGTTGAGAAAATTAGAGAAACCAGGGAAAGATATATTTCTTCGGCTGTCCTTATCGAGAAGAAGGTTAAGCCGGCAACTGAAATGGTTTCAAGAATCGTAAACGATCTTTCCCTTGGAATTTCCGCAGACGGAGTTCTTATCGCACCTGACTATGGAGTTTCGAAAAGTGGGGTTAAGATCGAAAAGGGTGCTCAGATCCTTATACCCACACATCGTAGTGTTGAGGTTGATCTTCTTCAGAGAGTCTGTGCAAAGTATGATTCTATTCTCGAAGGTCTTAAGAAGTTTAAAGACTAAATTACCTGAGAAAATATACAAACTCCCCCGTCTCTACTCATTTTTTTCAAACGACGGGCGTCCTTAATTTAAGCTTTTCTATGGCCTTTATATTCCATATATAAACCATTTATATAGTAACCTGGGTATTTAACTATAGCTTTATATACTTGGTTAGAGGATATTACCTTTGCTTTATATACTGAGGGTTGACTAATGAGCGAATCTAGCATCAAGATCGAAAATGTGGTTGCATCCACTAAACTCGCTGAAGAATTCGACTTAACTGTTATCGAGTCCCAATTCGAAGGAGCCGAGTACAACAAACAGAAGTTTCCCGGACTCGTTTACAGGGTTTCAGATCCTAAAGCTGCATTCCTGGTCTTTACTTCTGGTAAGGTTGTCTGTACAGGGGCAAAAAATGTTGCCGATGTACATACAGTTATAGGCAATATGGCGAGAAAGCTGAACAGTATAGGGATCAAGACCATAGAGAATCCCCAGATTACTGTCCAGAATATTGTTGCTTCAGCAGACCTGCATACTATTTTGAACCTGAACGCAATTGCAATAGGGCTTGGACTTGAAAACATTGAATATGAGCCCGAGCAGTTCCCTGGTCTTGTATACAGAATTGATGAGCCCAAAGTAGTTGTGCTTATATTCAGCTCCGGAAAACTGGTAGTTACAGGTGGAAAATCTCCTGAAGACTGCGAGAGGGGAGTTGAAGTCGTCCGCCAGCAGCTCGACAACATGGGGCTTTTATAAGAACCCTCAATATATTACATACAACCTTTACTGGAAGTAAAGTAACCGATATAACTTATACAATAAAATGGATTTATACAATAAAATTAACTTATACAATAAAACGGATTCTGCGATGCGCGTAGAGGTTCCGGCAAAGGATATGTGTGACGTGAACAGCGTAGATGTTTGCATTCTGATTCCCACCCTGAACGAAGCTGCAACAATAGGGCAGCTTATTAAAGACTTCAAGCAGGAAGGCTTTTCCAACATCCTGGTAATTGACGGAAACAGCAAGGACGGCACGGGGCAAATTGCAGAAGCTGAAGGCGCAAAAGTTGTCATGCAGACCGGAAAAGGTAAAGGGCAGGCAATGATTCAGGCTTTCGAGCTTATAGAGAGCCCTTACATAATAATGGTTGACGGTGACGGAACATACCTTGCCCGAGAAGCTCGCTCCCTTCTAAGGCCTTTACTGGAAGATAGTGCCGACCATGTAATAGGCAACCGGCTGGAGAATTACTCCAAGGGAGCTTTTACGAGGTTCAATCTTGTGGGCAACCATCTTATAAACATGTTTTTTGACGTTGCATATGGCGTAAAATTAAAAGATATCCTCTCAGGTTACCGTGCGTTTACGCTTGAAAGTGTAAAAGAACTTGAACTTAATAAGACAGGTTTCGAGATAGAAACCGAAATTTCTGTAGAATGTATTCTTAAAAAACAGAGGGTTGAAGAAGTTCCTATCACTTATTTGCCGAGAAGTGAAAAAGGCGGAACCAAGTTAAATCCGGTAAAAGACGGATTCAGGATTGGATCTACAATATATAGGCTTGCAAAAATGCACAATCCGATGTTCTACTTTGGGATAATAGGTTCTATCTTTATCCTGACAGGACTGTTTACAGGAATTTTTGTTGTAATTGAGTGGTGGTCCAGTGATATTACCCATAACCAGCTTTCTGTTTTAACAACCCTGCTTATCGTATTCGGCCTTCAGATGTATATATTCGGACTCTTGAGCGATTTCATATTAACTCTCCATAGGCAAATAGTCCGTTTAATCATGGAGCAGAATAAACAGAAGAAATAAAGAATTTCTATTTTTTTCAGTCTATATTTTATAAATCTTTAGTTATTTACTTTTTTAGAATTTAGGAACTATTACAATAGCATATAGTATCAATTGTGCTAATGATTTTCGATTAATTTCTGAAAATATGATATATGTTATGCTAGTTTCAAAATCATTGTTTAGTCTATATTGTGTGATTTATAAATTGGCTTCCTGTTTTCCTCTTTTAGAAAGCATACAGCTTACACTTTCAATAAGTTAACTCGAAATCTAAAGCTGAGGTAAGAAATAGCCGGCAGTGATTATCCTATAAGTAAGTTCTGTCTAAAAATTCTAATCGATTTTTGTTTTCCTATTTCAGGTTTGTAAATTTCCTATTCTCTAATATTGTTAGAGAGTCTGGTCGAAAAACTTATAAAAAATTAATCCAAAGTAGTTTATGGAGTTCAACCATAACCTTTCAGGAGCCAATTTGAACTCCATATGCCCGGAGGCAAGAAAATCATAGACTTGCAAGTACTTAAGGCTTGCCTGATCCTGCCTCTGGAGTAAAGAAACTATGTAAACACATGATAGCAAAGAAGAAATTTGGACTAAGAATGTTAATTTTGGCAATGCTGCTAGTGAGCATAACATTTGTGCCAGCAGCGAGTGCCGAAAAATTAACTGAAAAGACAAATGATACAGCGGTTGATGAAATAGAGTATAGTGTCCCAGAGCCAGAACCAATTATAACACTTAATACAACATCTAAACAGCCTTATTGGTACTTACTCGAGGCAGACGAAAATCAGCAAAAAATCTTCTTTAATTATATTGACAATTGCTATGTTTCCAATGAAGAGAAGAAAGAAATGAAAAAAGAAATGAAAGACATTTGGAAAAAGCATCCTGACAAAATAACTGAAGAAGATTACCACACTCTTGAGAAAATTGATAAAGCTACTTCTGAATATCTTAATGATAAGTATGGGAATAAAGATATTGGGATTCAATGGTCTGTAGATAATACCAATACAGGTACTCACAATAAAATGACATATAGTGCGTGCAGAAAGATGGGAGTCAGTATAAATTATGCGCAAACTGCAAGTAATTATTCCGACGAGCCAGATAGTTGGTATACCGGATTCTGGCAAGGATATAATCACTATTACGACCCTGTTTTGTATACTGGCTATGCCCATACTAATTGTGCAAACCTTGCCAATAATGCCGAAACGTACTATGACAATGGCCAATTAACGAGTGCATATCAATATCTTGGATATGCAACTCATTACATGTCTGATTTGGGGAACCCTATGCATACAGGTTGTGAATATGAGCAGTATCGAAATCAATGGGTCCACACTTCCTATGAATCATATGTATATAACAACTGGGACACAGGACAAAAATATGGAGACGTCGTAAATGCAACTAACACTTACTACACAATAACAGACCCTGAACAATCCGCAGAAAATTTGGCAAGTTCAACACACTCCGATGTCGAAACTTTATATGAAACAGTGTATTACAATCCAACTACTTTTGGGTCAAACTCTGACGTTATAGCAATTACAAAGGATAGCCTGCGGGAGGCGACAAAGTACAACAAGGGACTTGTAAATTATGTGAGAGGATAATTCCTCTCTATTTTTAAACATAAGGCGGGCGAGTAAAAGTGAGAAAAAGAAATCTGTTATTTACTACTCTATTTTTAATTCTTGTTGTTGGGGGCATTTCCGTGAGCATTATTCTCCACTCAATCTATATGGATTCAATAGATTGGAGAGATAGAGGTCAACGGTATAATTGCATATATGACGTCAATGTAGGGGGCCTTTCCGGAAGAGATGTATTGGGGCCTACTGTAATAATGGTTCCAATTCCTGCAACTAAAGAAGGCAAATTTTTTACTCCCCCTGCTCAGAAAAACCCTTGTTTTACCCAGAAGCTGATGCATGAGATCGATAACTGGCCTGAACAATACCGCAAAGGTCCCTATTTTGAAAATGCAACTGAAATCTTTGACAACAAAACAACACCAGGAGGTTGGACAACCTTTATTGCAGAAACCGAAAAAGGATATATGCTTGGATTCAGGACAAATGAATCCAGGCTTCATGATATTTCTTTTAGTGCAAATTTTGTTGCAGACTATTTTGATATTTTTGATCCTATAAGTAACGGAAGTCCAATATTATTCCCGGTTGAAAATATTTCGAATATTTCTGTAATCCCTTATGGAGAATACACCAGGTATGACTCAAATCCGACTTATGGCAGTTATGTCTACGTAAGTGAATGTAGACAAGGAGCACCGATATATTTCCACATCCGTTTGGAAGCAAATAATGACCCCGGGGAGTGGCCCAAAGAATACAGGGGCCAGTATATGGACGAAATAAAAGAAACTACTAGTGGCACAGGCTTTTTA
This sequence comes from Methanosarcina sp. UBA7, assembly GCA_002508465.1. Taxonomy (GTDB): domain Archaea; phylum Halobacteriota; class Methanosarcinia; order Methanosarcinales; family Methanosarcinaceae; genus Methanosarcina. Next base: position 33,337 of record DAQQ01000063.1, read on the forward strand.
AAAGTCAAGGTTACTCTGGGACAGGAATTTTATTTTATGGCAATACCTAAATAAGTCCAGAATATTAGCTATAAAATTCCTAATTATGTTAATGAAACTTTTTAACAGTAACAAAATCGGATGTTCCTTCTACTTCATTAATAAAATTTATAATATTGACTTAAATGTCTCTGTGGAGTTCAAGCAAACTTTCCAGGCCATTTGAACTCCACAACTAGGAGTAAGTAAATGATTTTTTGGAATGATGAAAGTATCAAATATGCATAGAAACTATGTAAATATAGATATGACAATGTTTGCCAATGGATTTGCCAAATAGTCAATCGTTAAAAAGAGTAAACTAATTTTTGAATATAGAAAATTGAGGTCTTGTGTTTCCCCAGTTAGACTATCTATATTATGCCTGATTTTACTATGAACCTTGCCTTCTTCAATTTTCAAGTTAAAACAATTTTACTTGTTTTTTACTCAATGAATGTTTAGTATTTATGTATAAAACATTTATTTTAATCACATGTCTTATATTTTCCAATAGCTGTAGACATTGAAGTAAAGTAAACTTGAGTAAGGTTAAAGTTAATTTTTTAAAAAGTGTTATATATAATTACGCGCCTTTTATGATCTAACTCACCCTTGCCTTAATTACAAACATATCTTACAGACAGATCTTACAGACAAATTCTATAGATTATCAAAATCTTGAGGTTAATAATATGACGATCGTGGAAGATGCACAAAAAGGGATTATTACCGAAGAAATGAAAATTGTTGCAAAGGATGAAGGACTTGACCCTGAATTCATCCGTCGTGGTGTAGCAGCCGGAAGAATTGTTATTCCAACCTCCCCATACAGGCAGGTAAAGATCTGCGGTATAGGAGAAGGGCTCAGGACCAAGGTCAATGCATCCATCGGTGTATCCTCGGATATTGTTGATGCAGATATGGAAGTCAAAAAAGCACAGGCTGCCGAAGCCGCAGGTGCAGACACTCTTATGGAGCTCGGAACTGGTGGAGACTTCCTTGCAATCAGAAAAAAGGTCATTGACAGCATTTCCCTGTCAGTCGGTTCAGTACCTCTTTACCAGGCTTTCATTGAGGCCGCAAGAAAGTATGGCTCAATCGTGCATATGACCGAAGATGAACTCTTCAAGGCAACCGAAGACCAGGCAAAGCTCGGAACCAACTTCATGGCAATCCACACAGGGATCAACAATATCACTATGGATCGGCTTAAAGCCCACGGTAGGTACGGTGGCCTCTGTTCCCGTGGTGGTGCCTTTATGACTTCCTGGATGCTCCACAACGAAAAAGAAAACCCTCTTTATGCAAACTTTGATTATCTCATTGAAATCCTCAAGGAGCACGAAGTAGTCCTTTCTACCGGAAACGGAATGCGTGCAGGTGCAGTCCACGACGCAACCGACCGCGCCCAGATTCAGGAACTTATCATCAATGCCGAACTGGCCGATAAAGCCCACAAACAGGGCCTGCAGGTTATTGTTGAAGGTCCGGGTCATGTCCCTCTCGACCAGATCGGAACCAACGTAAAACTCATGAAGGAAATGAGCGGCCACAAGCCCTTCTACATGCTTGGCCCGCTTGTAACTGACATCGCACCCGGTTATGACCACATCGTAACTGCAATCGGAGCATCTGTATCTGCATCATACGGATGTGATTTCCTCTGCTACGTTACTCCTGCAGAACACCTGGCTCTTCCAAACCTCGAAGATGTCATCACAGGAGTCAAAACCTCCAGGATTGCAGCTCATGTAGGCGATATGGTAAAATATCCAGACAGGGCAAGAGAACAGGACCTTGCGATGGGCAGGGCCAGAAGAGAACTCGATTGGCAAAAGATGTACTCTCTTGCAATCGATCCAGAACACGCAAAAGAAGTTAGGAACAGCAGGGCTCCCGAAGATACAGATGCCTGCACAATGTGCGGTAACTTCTGCGCCCTCAAGATCGTAAACCAGAACTACAACCTTGCAAAATAAGCATGTAATGGTAATGCAGAGTAAGGCCTTCGGGCTTTACTAATATCATCTTTTAAAATGCCTTCATGTTTTTGTTTTCACTGAATTCTTTTTCTTGCTCTTTTTTTCAGTAAGTTCTAATACTCCGCCTAATTCATACATTTTTATATTTTGAAGCCCGCTTTTTTGCCGTTCTGTCAGTTCAAAATCGACAACTTTTTACATTATTATCTTAAAAATATCAATAGTTATTCTTATTATTTTATTGAGATACTGGAAAGGTTTCTTATAGATCTAAGTTGAAATTTTTTATTTATTAAGGGTGGCGCTTTTATGAGATATAAATCGGTTAAAGGGCTTGTTGCTCTCGGAATAGTTAAAGGGCTCATCACTCTGGGATTATTACTCTTTTTTTCAACGTTTTCTGAATGCGGTGCTTCTGCAGAGGTTACGAATTTTTCTGAAACACTAATCCAGGAACAACCATTTCAAAAGCTTAATCCCGATGAGGTTACGACTGAATGGAATGATACATATCTTTTCAGCAGCAAGGAAGATGCCTTAAAAGAACTTGAGACCTTAAAAAAGAAGCCAGAAGAAATAAACGCAACTTTCCGTCCTGAATTCGAAAACTTATCGGGACCTGTTTTACTTGATTATCTGAATGCTGATAAGGAATTTTCAAAATCTGTTGAAGTTCTGTACGTTTATGCGTATACCCAGCTCAGTAAAAATGTAAGTGATCCGTTTTTTGCTTCTCTTCTTACAGACTCTCAAGATCTACTTACAGAATATGGGAAAGCAAACTCGTTTACAACCGTAAAATTGACCTCACTCAATAAAGAAGAGTGGAACAGACTTTTTTCCGAAGAGCCAAACCTTGAGGAGTACAGGCTTTATCTTGAAGCTAAGTATATGAGATTTACAGAGCACAGGCCAACGAATGAGTCTCAGGCTGTATACCTTGCAGAACTCGAAAACCAGCGCATGAAACTGGAAACTGAAGCGCTTTCAGAAGTTACGAATAATGTCACAATAGCAGGCAATATAACGCTTGAGAATGGAGAAGAATACTCAGTCAATTCCCAGTCTTACAATACCCTACTTTCGACCGATCAAAACAGGGAAAACAGAAAGAAGTGTTATGAGAAGAGGTTTTACCACCTGAAAAATGAATCAGACTCCATGGCATCTCTCTATTCAGAAAAAGCCCGGCTTGACGATCTTGCTGCAAGAGAACTGAACTATACAGATTATTATGACTACACTCTCTATAGTGCCTATCTTAACCGTACTCAGATTGACGAGATGAATAAGGTTTTCAAAGAAAGAAAAGGGGTATTTGAGGCCTATAATGAGTTCAGGAAAAATAAACTCGGAGTTAAAACGCTCAGACCATACGACCTTATGTTACAGTTGACGGATCAGCCTGGAAAGAATTATACGTATGTGGAAGCTTTGCAGGAAATCCAGAATTCTTATTCCAGAATGGACCCCCGTTTCAATGAAATTTTTTTAAAAATGGTAACCGGGAATTTCATAGATGTGTATCCTGACCCTGAACATGGAAAACAGCCAGGAGGTTACACTTACAGTTTATGTTCTTTAAAGTCTCCAGCTCTTGTATTTCTAAATTACAATGGCCTTATTAGCGACCAGAAGGCAATTACTCACGAACTGGGACATGGGATTAATTTCTACCTTATGGGTAACTCCGTCGATTATCTCTACTGTTCAGGTCCGATTTACGAAATGGAGGTTCCTTCCACTTTCAACGAAGAACTTTTTGTTGATTACGTGGTTCAAAATTCCGATAAAGAAACCGCAGTTAATGTTCTCTCCCAGCATATAAGTGAATACCAGAACTACTTTACTCGCCAGCCTATGATTACGGAATTTGAATATAAAGCACACCAGTTATGTGCTGAAAAAGGGACAGCCAGCGGAGCCGACCTCAATGCAATTTGGACAAACCTATCTAAAGAGTATGGAAGTGACTCGGTCGAATATTATGATGAGGATTCTGCGGAATGGGCTTATATTAACCATATTTACTTAGCAACCAATTACTATACCTTCAACTACGCAGTTTCAAAGGCAATAACTCTCTCTCTTTTCAAACAGTATAAGGAAGACCCGGAAACTTTCAACAAAAACTACATTGCGTACCTCTCGGCAGGTTCAACAATGCCGCCTGAAGAAAAACTCAAAAAATATTTCGGAATCGAGATCAACAGGCACCTTTTCGAAGATGCAATGGATGTTGTTGAGTTGAGGACTCAGGAGCTCAATGAACTGGAAGCAGAAGATAGTGCAAATGAGTCTGAGTCTTTCGCCAAAAGTCTGAATACTTCTGGGTTTTTCTGGACAGGTGAGTATAAAAACAAATGAACTTGAATACTTCAGGTAGAAGAATTTTAATGCTTCAGGTAAAACACGTTTAAACGCTTCAGGTAAAACGCTTGAGGGTGTTTGTGGGCATTTAAAAGTGCCCTCAACCTTCAATTTTTCTTGCAGAGAGCACTTCTCCCAGTTATTTTCCGTCTGTTAAAACCTACTCTTTTCAGCGAACTCTCTTATTTTGTCCGTTGAATAAAGATTTCTACCAGAAACGAGACAATTATCTGCAACCACGTTTCTGGAGGCAAATAAAATGTATTATGATATAATCGAATCACCAATCGGTCCTATTCTTCTGGCAGGGGATGAAAAAGGACTGAGACATCTTAATTTCTTGAAAAGCAAGAAGATAATAGAAGTCCCTGCTGACTGGATAGAAAATAAAGAATTTTTCAGGGAGGTTGCCAGGCAGCTTGAAGATTATTTTTCCGGGAAGCTCCAATCCTTTAACCTTGAACTGGCTCCCGAGGGAACGGATTTTCAAAAGTCTGTCTGGAAAGCTTTATGCGAAATTCCCTATGGGGAAACTCGAACATATAAAGAGATAGCTGTATCTATCGGAAAGCCAAAGGCCTATAGGGCTGTAGGGCTTGCAAATAACCGGAATCCTGTTGCGATAATAGTGCCCTGCCACAGAGTTATTGGGGCAGATGGGAAACTTACGGGTTATGCGAGTGGACTGGATATAAAGGAATTTTTATTAAGGCTTGAGAGCCGTTGCTGAGAGATTCTTTTAGTATTACAATATATTACAAATAAGAAAAGATTTAATATCAACAACGTCTATAAAATCTTACATTATTTGCCGAAAGAATACAGTTAGTTTATTTTCGGTTGCAATGTAAGCCAATTTAAGTATTTTTTTGTAAGAGTTAGATGGTCCAGATCCTGAATCTTATTAGATTTCAATAAAATTTATCAATTTATTTAAAAATTTCTTTGGGCCAGTGCAGAACGAAGGATAAGTATGCAAATATTCTGAAATGGCTGGCGATAGCATGGATAAAGTAATAGTTACTGAGTGTCTATCTAAAAAATATGGCAATTTCGAAGCTGTGAAAAGTATTTCGTTCAGTATCCAAAAAGGAACTATATTCGGACTTCTGGGCCCAAACGGAGCAGGGAAATCCACTACTATTAAGATTCTTACCTGTCAGCTTCCTCCTACATCAGGTACTGCATACATTGGAGGACTAAACACCGTATCGGATGCAGTAAAGATAAAAAAGAAAATCGGAGTTGTTTTTGAGTCTCAAAACCTGTATGAAGAATTATCGGTTTATGAAAACCTCAACTTTTTTCGAAGATTATACAATTCTCCGAAAGAAAGAATAGGTGAAGTACTCAAGGCCGTAGGAATGGAAAGGTATCAAAAAGACAAAGTAAAGACTTTTTCAAAAGGCATGAAACAAAAGATAATGATTTCTCGGGCCCTTCTCAACGACCCCGATGTTTTATTTCTGGATGAGCCCGGAAGCGGATTGGACCCACGCTCGGCAAGGGAAATAAGGCAAATGATTCTTGATCTCAAAGACCAGGGAAAAACAATCCTCATAACGACACATAATATGGAAGAAGCCGATTTTTTATGCGACTATTTGGCTATCATACATAAAGGATCTATAAGAGCTATGGACACTCCTACAAATCTGAAAAAAAGGTATGGGGAAGATATTCTAATAATCAAGACTCTAAAAGGAGATATTTACGAATCGCCGCTAAATACAAAAACCAGTAGCGACATCTATGAGAAACTCTCCAAAAATAATCAGGTGTCCTTTGTACATTCAAAAGAGGCTACAATTGAAGATGTTTTCATAAAACTGACCGGGGAGAAATTAACTGATGAATCTTAATGTTGTGCTGGCTATTTTTAGAAAGGACTTGATAACATCGGTAAAGAGCAAGAATTTATTGATAATACTATTAACTCCGGTCTTTTTGTCTCTTCTCTTTAATTCTACAATTTCATTGACTGATAACACTGTAGTACCCGTTGCAGTTTATGATGAAGGTTCCAGTACCGATTTCATTGAATATCTAAGTTCGAGAAGTAACTATGATGTAACTATTGCAGACTCTGCCGTTAAGTCCGAAGAGTTACTTTATAATCAAAAAGTTTCAGCCATTATGCTTGTGCCGAAAGGCTTCAGTGCAGATATAAAAAATGGACTCACTCCTTCCCTGAATATCATTGTCAATCCGTATGAGGCAAAATCAGTCGTATTTTTGCAAACTTATAAAGACATTGTCATGGACTTTGCAGGACAGAGATATCCGGTGAATATTACCTTAAATATGCTTTCTGGAAACTTGCAGTCAAGGTTCACCATCCCTGTGTGGATTATGTTTACCGTAATATTTGTTGGAATGATGGTTTTACCCAATACGCTAACTACAGAGAAAGAGAAAAAAACCCTTGACGCAATACTTGTGTCACCGGCTTCGGAAAAAGATGTGATTTATGGCAAATCGCTTTTTGGACTGTTCTTGACTATACTCATATCCCTGGTTATAATTATTATAAACAAAGGTTTCGTCGGAAACTTTCTATCAGTCACAGTTTTTATAATTCTCGGTTCTACCGTATTCACAGGCCTTGGGCTTCTGATTGCCAGTTACGCTGATACTTACTCTTCAGCATCTCTATTTTCCACTGTTTGCATGGCACCCATGATTTTGCTTGCCCTGCTGGCCGATTTGTCCCGAGAGATCGGGTATATTTCCCATCTCGTACCAAGCACTTACGTGTTTTACGGAATAAAAAATGCTATGTTGAATAACTCCGGAATCTCTGATCTTTATCCTGAGGTTGGAACCCTTCTCATATTTAACATTCTTGTATATGTGCTGACATTTCGTATTCTCAAGAAGAAAAGATATTCTTGAGAACACGGACTAGAGTTGCCCGATTTTATTATTTCAGCCTTTCTTGAGATGAACAGGGGTCAGTGCCTAACCTCAGCTCAGTTGCTTATATTGCCGTTAAAGGAGTTGAATTATTCTTAGAGAAATTCTGCGTTGTTACATTTATCCATAGGTTAAGATTTCTGTAAGGTACACTGACATTTTCTTCTAACATGTCCTTTTTATCGTTATTGTAGAGCAAAAAGCCAAGATTCATGTGCGTTCCCACGAAGGGAGGAGTTATAGTTACTGCTTTTTCCAGGGTCTGGTTGTTTTCAATGCATATATTTTTCCAAATATCCGACAAAGGTAGAGGCATGTCCTCGAGCCTGACTTCCATTGTATAGTTTACGGGTTTCTGCTCATGATTTATAATTCCTATTATTACAGTCCCATTTTCCCCGAGTACGTAGTCGATAGGATAATTTTCAGCTGTTCCATCGGGCCCCAGAATGTAAAATTCGGTAAAAGGCTCCTTTAAAGATTCAGTGTCCAGAACATCAACTTCCGTAGAAGGTTCTTTAAAAGACTCCGCGATTTTCAGCATTTCGGTTTTTTCAAGAGACCCAATCAGGTTTATCTCAACCCCACCAAGCTCCCACTGCAACATCTTCGTGTCCCCAAATTCATTAAGATATTTTCCTTCCTTTCCATTGATGCTGATTTTTTCAGCTCCCCCCATGAGAGTGTTTTCTTCAGACTTGTTTTCATAGACAGTCTCTATTACATCGAAATTTCCAGTTCCTTTCTGGTAGCTAAGAATTACGGTTTCTGAACCCTGACCTTCAGGGTCTGTATCATCTTCCTTAGATATTGTTGTCGAGTTAAGCATGTAGCCGTCTGGTATATAATCAGGGATAAGGATCTTAAAGCTCACCTGTTGCCCGGCTTCTTCAAAGCTCAGGTTGTTGGGGACTTTGAGCTCTTCGTCAATGTCCAGAGTTTCTACTTTTGCCCCTTCGGGAATCTCAAATTTGAATTCCGAGTCCGGAATCCCGGTGTTTATTTTCAAATCACGTATTTCTACCTCTGTTAACAGGTTTCCTTTATTGTTGTAAATACTGGACTTAAGTACCATCCATGTATCTCTGTCAACCCATATTTTCGTTCGAGAAGCTATCTCTGACTCGTTTTCGTTAACCTTTGGCCGTACCTCAAGGACATACACACTTCTTCCGTCCACCTCGTCAACTCCGAGCATGGAAACATTACTTTCATTCACGAAACTACCTATGACGCTGACAATATCTTTTTTCTTTAAGAGTGGTTCATCGGGCAATTTTATCTTCATGACTGTGTTTTTTTCAGCGTCATAAATCCATACGAATTCCCCATCCGAGACCGACTCGACTTCTTTTCCGTCTTCCACACCAAACGTCTTCATCAGGTTAGGTTTCTTATATATTATTTGGACTTCCTCTTCAAGGTCCTTTTTCCCATTGAGGTATACTGTTGTGTGTATTGTGCCAGAGTAATCTTCAAGGCTGGCTTCTTTTTCCTGCATTTTATCTACAATCTCTTCTGCACTCAGTTTTTCCTCACACCCAGATACAATAAGAGACGGACTTATAAAAATTAGTATAAGTAACAGTTTTATATGTTTCATTTTTTTTCCCTGCATTTCAAATCTTAAAAATAATTTTAATATTGGTTTTTACTTTCTCACATCGTTATATATTTTATTGGACTTGCATATTGTAAAATAGAAAAAAAACAGAGTGATATTTATGCCTTTAATTTCCCTAACCACCGATTTTGGAGACCTCTATCCCGCAGCCATGAAAGCCGTAATTCTGGGAATAAACCCTGCTGTACAGATTGTTGATATCACCCACTCCATCCGACAGACAGGAATCCGGGAAGGAGCTTTTGCGCTTTATTCTCTTGTTCGATATTTCCCGCAGGGAACCGTACATATAGGCGTTGTCGATCCCGGAGTTGGGACTTCACGCCGTGCTCTTGCTATTAAAGCAGGCTGTGAAGGAGAAGAACAATTTTTTGTCGGTCCTGACAACGGGCTATTGATCCCTGCAGCTCGCAGCCTTGGCGAAATTGAAATATACGAAATCACAAATCCTGAACTTATGCTGAAATCAGGATTTTCTGCAACTTTCCACGGCAGGGATATTTTTGCACCTGCAGGGGCCCGTCTCTCAAAAGGCACACCTATCGAGGCTGTAGGACCGAGAATTTCGGACTTTGTTAACCTTGACTTTGAAAATTTCGGAATTGACGGCCCCTTCATTATAGGTGAGGTTATTTTTGCAGACAACTTCGGAAATATTATTACTAATATCCCGGAAGAAATAGTTTTAAAATTCTCTAGTTTTGGCTCACAGATAGAAATAAACAGCAGAAGGATCTCCTTTGTTCAAACCTATGGTTTTGTAGGGGAGAAAGAGCCTCTTGCCCTTATAGGCAGTCACAGATTCCTGGAAATTGCCGTAAACAAAGGAAATGCTGCACGTCAGTTCGGACTTAAAAGCGGAGATCAGGTAGTAGTAAAGACTGTATAAAAGCGACTAGCAATTCTAGATCAATTACTTTAGATCAATTATTTTAGATCGGCTATTTTAGATCGGCTATTTCAGATCAGATTAGTTATTTTTTAACTTTTGGATTTCCTTTTAAGTAGACTTTAACTGTTTTTCTTTCTCAAAAGTCAACAAGATACTTAATTCAGCGGAATTTTTATATAATTATCCGGGTACAGGCAGTCTGTTGAGAATGAAACTGACTACCTTGAAAACTTACAAGCTTGAAGTTTTCTTTTTATTTGCTCTGGTTATTTTGAGCATTTTTACCCTCTCAGGAAATGGAAATGCAGATAATTCTGCAGCAAGCTCTGGGGGAACTTTCTGGCTTCCCTCAACAGTAATGCAATCAGTAGCCGCATTGTATGCAGTATTTATTGCTATTTTCATATTATCTCTGCAAAGCAACAGGGACAGCACTAACTCAATTGCCAACCGGATAAAACCGCCTCTGAAGATAGTATCCTATACGGCAGCAGGAACAATATATTTTAACGGACTGATACTGATTGTTTTTAGCTTTGGCTCATTTTCCGAAGCCAAAATGAGATTTTTACTGATTTCCTCTCTTGTTTCAATGGTTTTATCCCTCTTAGCCATCGTTTACTCCTCTATGAACCTGCTAAGCAACGTTTCGGGCTTAAAAACCTCTTCTGAAAAGCTTTCATACATTTCGGATCTTCTTAGAGGACAGGAAGAAAATCCTGTTAACCCACTTAAACAAAACGAAAAAGATACGCAATTCTGCATCAAAGCTCTGGAAGACGAAAATCCGGAGGTCAGAGCAATTGCAGCCGAAGCCCTGGGCCAGGCAAGAGGCCCTGAAGTAGAGAAGGCACTTCTTGGACTCCTTGAGGATAAGAATTCCAGAGTAAGAATAACTGCAGCCAGAAACCTTGGTCGGATAGGAACAGAAAATGCATCAGTATCGTTAATTAAACGATTGGCTGTAGACAAAGACCCTGTGTTCCGAGCGTGTGCTATAGAATCCCTTGGGAACCTTGAAGACAAACAGGCAATTGAACCTTTAATTAAGAGCCTGGACGACAAGGTTCCCGAAGTCAGGATAGCTGCAGCCCGTTCCCTGGGGATTTTAAGTGATGAGAAGGCTGAGGAAGCCCTTATCGCAAAACTGGATAAGAGCTCTCCGGAACTGCAAAAACAGATAGTACTGGCTCTGGGGAGTTCTGGAAGCAAAAAACCCACAGGACTCAGTAGTAAAAAAGCCGCAGAAGCCCTTATCCGTAAACTGAGAAATAAGGACCCAGAACTTAGAAAGTGTGCTGCCGAATCTCTTGGAAAACTGGAATCTCCAGAGTCAGTAGCCCCGCTTCTCAAATGCCTTGATGATGCGAATCCTGAAGTAAGAAATGCTGCTGCTTACTCTTTGGGAATTCTTAGAGCTGAAAAAGCAATAGATGCTCTTCTGGGAATGCTGGCTGAAGAAGATTCCGAACTCCGAATCACTGCAGTCTATGCCCTTGGGAATATAAGCAGCCGAAAAGCAGTTGATGCACTTCTCGAAACTCTCAATGACAGCAACCCCTGGGTCAGACGGTACGCCGCCGAAGCCCTTGCAAAAATAGGTGATCAAAAAGCAACAGCTTCCCTTGTCAAAAACTTAAACGATCCTGACCCTGAAGTCAGATGGGCTACAGCTGAAGCTTTAAGGGTGCTGGATAAGCAGAACTCAAGGTAAAAGAAATTATACCTTAGCTTCCTTTTCACGGAAGCCGAGGTACTTTTCCGGGTTATCCTGGAATCTCTTCATGCACTCATACGAACAAAAATAATATGTTCTTCCCTTGTAGTCACTTTTGTATGTTACATCTCTTTCTGTAACATCCATATCGCATACAGGATCAAAACGTGTTCCACTCCCTTTCATTTGCATAATTTATCCTCCATTGGTCCGATTATATCGTTTTACTCTTTCAAAGCCTAAATATTGGCAGCTTCCCCTTCCCTACTGCGCTTTTAACCAGTTGCTGCAAATAAACTCAAATAACTGATTAGAACTATAATATTTACTAATTTTTATATAATTATTTTTGATAGCGTTTCTAACACTTTTCTCGCTTACAGACACTTCTTATACTTTTCTTTTGTACTTTTTGGGAAATTTCAACAAATATTTATATTTCTTTTCAATATACAATTGAAAAAAACTCTATTATTCATAATATTGTATTTGAAAGCTCATCTTCCAAGATTTGCTTCGTGTTATGTAATTAAACTATATATGGAGCTAAATTCTTTTGCCAGGCGATGAATCAGAATCTTCGTTCGAATGTTTAAATGATGTTTCAACGGAACAAGATGTACTTGGATTCCGTCCTTACGTTGAAGCCATTGCAGAATTTCTTACCGCTAAAGGAACTTTAGCTCCAATTACTCTTTCTATTGAGGGGCAGTGGGGATGTGGTAAATCTTCTTTCATGAAACAATTGAAAGAGGAAATAGAAAGGGGAAATATATGTGATATATCTATCAGAAAATTCATAAAGTATCTATTTTTAAATAAGAAAAAAGAAGATCTTCCGGAATTAAAACCTCTTATTTCTAAATTAGAAACCCTTTTTTCTTCCATTGAAGAAAAGTTTTCACAAAAGAATGGAAATGAACTAAATAACCAAGATGAAAATTTTGATCCATATTCTTTCGGAAATAAAATAAGAGCAATTTTGATATATATTCCTTCAAAAATCAAAAGGAGAAAGTATTTTACAGTCTGGTTTAACTGCTGGAGATATGAGAAAGAAGATGAATTATGGGCTGCCTTTGCACTTATTTTTATGGAACAACTGTCAGAACAGCTTTCTTGGTGGCGAAGACCGTGGGCACAATTTAAATTAAGATATCTAAGGCTTGAATGGAAGGGTAAAAGTTCATTTTGTTTAAAAATACTCTCTTTTTTAGCTTTTCTTTTTGCCCTTTATTCTATTCCAAACATTATTTCATTAAATGAATCAGCAATTATAATTACCCAAATAATCGGCTTTATTCTTTCAATATTGTATATTTGGAAGGATATTAGAGATATTATCGGGAATCCTTTTAATTTCAGCAAATTGGTGTCCAATCCAAATTACACTGAGCACATCTCTTTTATAGAACACTTCCATTCTGATTTTGATAGGATACTTGAATCTTATGTTGGAAATTCAAGGGTTTATGTATTTGTAGATGACCTTGACCGTTGTGAGGTCCCAAAAGCTGCAGAACTTATGCAGGCTCTAAACCTCATGATATCGGATAAAGCAAATGTTTATTTTTCCATAGGTATAGACCGCAAAGTCATCTCCGCAGGACTTGCAGCTAAAAACGGAAAAATTCTTAGGCATTTGGGCGTCAATGGACTTAAATACGGTTATGATTACATTGAAAAATTTATCCAGCTCCCTTTTAAAGTTCCCAGTCCAAAAACTGGGGATTTCAAGAAATTTATGAATCCTCTACCTGAAAAGAGAAATTCCTGGTTATATGATGATCCATTGAGTAAAATGTTTAAGAAATTTTTCAGTAAATTTAAAGTTAATCACCTAAGTTCACAGTTTGATAAAAACAGTATTCCGTCGGAAAATCCTCAAAGTGGCAAACCTGGGGAAGATGTTCCCATAAATGCTACAAATGATGAACCGGAAAAAGAGGAGAATATCACAAATGATATAGACTGTGATGAGAAATTAGTGGAACTTGATCACATTCTGGAAATGGTTGCTCCAGCTCTTGATAGAAACCCCCGCCGTATGAAACAGTTCATTAATCAGTTTCGTTTTCAGAGAACCATAGGAAAAAGAACAGGGCTCTTTTCCTATAATAAGGGGACTGCTCCTGAAAATATGTGGAACTGCAAAAAACTTGCAAAATTTGTGGCAATAAGCATAAACTGGAACGCAATCATTGCTGCTCTGAATTCAAATAGAATGCTTCTTACCCACTTGCAGGAATATGTATTATTGCAGCCGAAAAATGAAGATAAAAATCTGGAGGAATGGGTCCAGGACAAAAGGCTGATCGAATTATTGAAGTACGGCTGCGTAGAAGAAAGTAATCCCTCGCAAAATGCAGCCGAATACACGTTATCAGGCCTTGATCTCAGCAAGTTATTGCAGGTTTCACCCGTCGTAGTATATCCAGAAGAAACTCCAAGAGTTTTCAAAGATCACGAAATCCCCAAAACCTCCATCAGTCCTTCTACAGACATGGAATTCTTACTGATTTCAGCCGGAAGTTTTTCAATGGGCTCACCTTCCGACCAAGATAACAGATATAATGATGAAGAGCCGATCCATAAAGTAACAATCAAAAATCCTTTCTACCTTGGCAAATATCCTGTTACTCAGAAGCATTGGACTATTGTAATGGGTAACAATCCTTCCAGTTTCAAAGGTGATAACCTGCCTGTGGAATCAATCTCATGGAATGATGTCCAGGAATTTATCGCAAAACTCAATAAAATGGAAGGCACTGTTAAATATCGCTTACCTTCCGAAGCTGAATGGGAATACGCGTGCCGTGCCGGAACAACAACGAGATATTTCTTTGGGGATGATGAGTCGAAGCTTGGGTATTATGCATGGTATAGCAATAACTCTGAAGCTGAAACTCATCCAGTTGGACAGAAGAAACCCAATCCATGGGGTCTTTATGACATGCATGGAAATGTTTGGGAATGGGTTCAGGACAGATGGCATGATAACTACAAAGGTGCTCCTTCTGATAGTAATGCCTGGGAAAAGGGAAGTAACTTTGATCGTGTGAGCAGGGGTGGTAGCTGGCACTCCGATGCCCTTCGCTGTCGGTCAGCCTATCGTCTCAAGTACTTCAGCGACGTTCACTACCGCATTGGCTTCCGTCTTCTGAAGGAATTGTAATTACCTTTTACTTTATCGTTTTACACTGCTATGGAGTAACTGATTCTTCGGTAAAGCCCGAAGGCTCAAAGCGTGCGAAGCCGCCGAGCCTGAGATGCTGAGCCTCAAAATTTAAAAAAATAGTTTCTCTTTCCCATAATTCAGCCCTCTTGAGCGAACGAAGTGAGCGAAAAGGGCACCGTCCTCCCGAGACGGGACTCGGGATTTAAAAAATAGTTTCTCTCTCCCATAATTCAGCCCTCTTGAGTGAACGAAGTGAATGAAAAGGGCTTCGTGCTCCCGAAGAGAAATTCGGGTAATTCAGCCCTCTTGAGCGAACGAAGTGAGCGAAAAGGGCACCGTCCTCCCGAGACGGGACTCGGGTGACGGAACTCGGGAGTTACATCCACTCGTAATGCATCAGAACTTCAGGGTTAAAACTCTGCATCAAACTGTTTTCCGTATATCCAAAAAAGAGGCAACCACTGCAGTTTTCAACAATTTCCTTTCTGTGTTCTTCCGAGTTTTTCCAGACGCTCTCAAAACCGTCCCAGATCACATTCCCAAGGGATTCATTATGCACACGGCAGGTTTCCAAAGTGCCGTCATGCGTCACATTCATAATAATCCCACTAGCTCTGCATTTGTAGTCCATTTTTCCGTCCCTGACCATTTTGAGGTAGGTTTTGGAATTGATTATAGGGTAGCCCTGCTTCTTAAGCTCGATTATGTGGTCAACTGTGCAGTGGAATTTTTCCTTATTGCGAATTCCGATATCGTTCCAGACGTCCTCACTGATTCCGGGAAACTCGTGGACAGGCTCAAAGGAAATTTTCACCCCCAGCTTTTTTGCAAGCAAAATAAGGGTCTCGATATCGTCCAGGTTTTTTCCTGTGAGCACGCAGTTCATCAGAATGGGATCCTTCTTTTTCTGAAGTTTTCTAACCTTAATAGCTTTTTTTAAACTCTTTAACAGAGTTTCGAAATCCATCCTGCGGATTTCTTTATAACTATCTATCCCATCCACTGAAACCGAAAGGTAGTCCACATCTCCAAGCTCTTCCGCTCTCTCGTAAAGCAGTTTTCCATTTGTGACCATGGAAGTGATCAAACCGATTTTTTTAGCATATGCCATAATCTGGGGCAGGTCTTTTCTGAGGAGAGGCTCCACGGTCCAGGCATTGTAAACTCCGATTCCGAATTCTCTCGCATCATTTAATAATTTGAAAATCTCTTCTTTAGTCGGCTCTTCTCCGGTTTTCTTCCAGTACTCACAGAATTTGCAGCGCATATTGCAGCGGGCATTTACACCATGGGAAAGGACAAAAGGACGCTTTCTCACACGGATCTGCCAGAGCGCTCTTGAAGCCAGGATAGGATCAAATCGGGACATGGAACTCTCTTATATATTTTTTTGTAGAAGACTGCTTATTATTCATTATCCCTTCTATTATAACCTTTTTTTGGAGAACTAGTTTGTAACATATTTTTTCGGCTCCATCCAGCTTACTGCCTTATGAGCCGAAGATCGCGGATAATTTGTAAACCGCTTAATACCTGGAGAGTGATCAGATATGATATCAAAGTAAGCTAAGTCAAAGTTATCTGCCAGGAATCGTGTGAAAATTCCTTGTAAATAAATAGAAATTGAGTTAACTGCTAATTTATTCATAACTAATTTTGAGTGGGCTTAACAGTTACCGGATTTAAAACGTTTCCAGGATTCCTGTACGTTAATGAACTAAGTAAAAAACATATTCCTATAATCGGCATCACAATAACCCAATAAACATATGGAAAAAAAAGAAGTGGTTCATAAGAAGACCATTTTAAAATTTCCTGGAGTATAAGGAAAAGGGAAAACACCGAAAAAAAACTCGCTGCACATGAAATCGCAAGATATATGTTCATCGAATCAGGATGTCTACGCAAAGACAAGAAGACTAGTCCAGAGAATGGAGACAGTAAAGCCGTAAGTATTATCCAAAATATTTCTGCAGTGCTTGTAGGGTCACCAAAAGGAAATTTTTCAACATCAAAATAAATCCAAAAGTTTACGATAACCAGTGCAAATAAAGAAGCACATAACGGGACTGCCAGATACCATCTGGGTAGTACTTTTCTTGCTTCCACTAAAAAAAGAACGGAACTCAAAAACGAAATAATGCTCAGCAACTCTATAACTAAAATAGGTCTACGAATTAATTGTAATGGACTTGAAAGAAATATATAACCTAATAAAATTGTAATCCAGACCATCATAAAGATAGCAGACATCAATGCCAGTGCGATTTTTATCCTCATCAAATCATCACCGTAAAATATGAAGTGGTGAAAATCATAGCCTCTTACTCCTCTATACAGGTTGAAAGTAATTTTCAAGCTGGAAAGTGACCACGCTAATGAGGCAAGCACGAAATTTAAGATGATTTTCCACTATAAGTGTTTTCAAATTTCATATGTCTTGCACCACATTGGCAATTGCAGATTTAATTATAGTAGGATTTACGCAGTCGCACTGAGAAATTAATAGTATTAAACCTTTGACATAACTAATTTTGAGTAGACCCAATAGTTACCGGATTTAAAACTTTTCCAGGATTCCTGTACGTTATTGCACTAAGTAAAAAACATATTCCTATAATCGGCATCAAAATGCACCAATTAAGTAATGTAGGAACGGCAACAGTGTTAAAAGTAGGCCACCCTTCAGAAAGTGCATGTGAAAGTCCCCTGAGCGCGAAGAAAAGTAAAATCATCGAAAGCATGCTCGTTACACATGAAACTGCAAAATATACGTTCATTGAATCAGGATGTCTATCCATGGATAAGAAGACCAGTGCCGAGAACGGGGACAGTAACGTCATTAGTGTTATCACGAGTGCATCTGCGATGCCCATGTGGTCACTAAGAAGACTAAAAAAATTCATCCAAAAACTTGCGATGACCAGTATAAATAGAGAGATGCTTAACGGGACTGCCAGATACCATCTGGGTAGTACTTTTCTTGCTTCCACCAAAAAAAGAACGGAACCCAAAAATGAAATAATGCTCAATAACTCTGTCAAGTCCCCGAAAGAAAGTATTGTGACAGATATTGACCAAAGTATACAACTTATTATTAAGACTGCGGCCCAGTAAAACATAAAGATAGCAGACATCAATGCCAGTGCGATTTTTATCCTCATTAAATCATCGCCATAAAATATAAAAATCGGGTGAAAATTGTTCACCCTATCAGGTCATAGAATTCGGTTATTGATCCTTCGTCTCCTGCTGCACTATCTACAACTCTCAGCCACCAGTTGTGCACATTCTGGAGGCCTTGCACGTGTACTGTAAGCTGGAGGTTACTTCCTCCCTGATGGTCCCACATCTTCTGTTCTAAGTACGTGGATGATGATGGGTCCCACCGGCCTATCCATAATTCCAGGTCGCCTTATTTGATCAAGATTTACAATTTTTTAAAATTACTAATTTCAAAAATCTTCTTAAGTATATGCAAAATCTTACACATACCTTAACAGTTAGCATTAAAGTTATAAATTATTTTCTACTGATGGATTTAATTCAACTACAGTTAAAAATAATGAGTCAGTTTCAAAATCCCAGCTTATCTTGAACATACCTAGTGTCAAGTTAATTATCAAGGATTCAATGATTCCTAATAACTGCACTCGATTTTATACGACATTTTGTGTTTGACTCGACACTAGTAACTTCTTATTTGCTTCTTTAGATACTGGATTTTGGCATCTTCTCTTAATAACCCTATTATTCTTTTAGTCTCATTATATTCTGTTTTTTAAGTCAAATAAAAGGGATATTATACTGTAGTACAGAGAATCAAGTAGAAAAGATAAATATTTTGTAACTATTCAGCCCATCAAAACATGCCTATTGATATTGATTCTAATAAAATAGTGGAATCCAAAAAATAATATATGGAGAAGGAAGAAACGCACTCAATCGTCAACAGCCTGTGTTTGACAGTTTGATTTTTATGTGGGAAAATTGTTTTCATATCCGTTGGAATGAT
>DAQQ01000077.1:0-18697 GCA_002508465.1 Methanosarcina sp. UBA7
ATAAAACTCCCCCTTAATTCCCCTTAATAAATCTACAAGGTCTATAGTACGACCAAAATTGACTTTACTAATTTTCGGATCTCAAAAATAGATGTTTAAAATGAAAGACGAACTATTCATCTTAGACCGATTTACTTTCAGTGATAGCTTCCTTTGCACGATCTATGCAGTTATCTTGAGATGAAATTGTATCAAAATCTCCGCGCAAAGCTTTAAGTGCATATTTTTCCAGATCGATTTCCTGTCTCGTACGGAAACCGAATCTTCTTAGTATAGATACAGGAGGGCACCAGCCCTGCACAGCGTACTGGAGCAGGAAAGTTGAAGCTATTGCGGGCAAAATGAACCATGTTTTGCTTTTTTTTAAGCCAAGTATTATTCCAATCAAAGAAGCCGTAGATGCGCGGATTTCAATAATGCTTCCTATATCCCACTCTTTATCAAGCTCTTCAATCCTTTTGCCTATTTCATAGTTGGTCTTGCTCGCATAAAATCTGACCATTGCAGCTATTTCTGTATCGATTGCCTGATTAATCTCAGGAGGCGTATTAGCCCGTACTCTATCTCCTCTCACGAATTCGCTGTAATTGCTCATCTCCATGAAACTCCCCTCTTAATAGTCTCTTTTCAATGTGTAATCATACCCGAGTTTTCTTTTACTAAAAGAGGGTAGGAGTATGCGAATATAAAGTTAATCATAAAAACTTAGTTTCAGGACTTGGTTTTATAAAGAAAAAAGCCATTAACACATTTTTTCCACTTTTTTGTTTTCTGAGATATTGAGCGGGAAAACCGGATTTTTATATACCAGGAATGATTCCGAAGTACTGTCTTATCACCTATTTCAGAACTCAATCAGCCCTTCAGGATAGTAAATTACCTCTGCTCCTTTAAAATATATGCCTCCAGGGTGCCTGTATCCATTTGACCCGCTCCAGTCAAAGTTTAACCAGTACTGAAGCTTCCCGTCTTTAAGTTCTCTACCTGAGTACCAGATATTTTCAGCATAGTAATATCTACTCTGTACATATCTGAGAATTTCGGATGCAGTTTCCTGGTTATCCCCTATATAAAGTTCAGGATAGGCATGCCCGTAGCTTTCGTTTATCGCAGTAACGACTCTTGTGTTGAACCCCATATTTTTTAAAAGGGCAGATATAACTATGGAATAGTCATCACAGTCCCCTTTATATCCTTCATTTATAGTCTGAGACGCATCGAAGAAAAATTCACCTTTTTCATCGCGGTACTCCCAACGCTGGTTCACGTAATCAAAAACATTACAAGCATCTTTAATATTGTATCCTGAGGTCTTTCCAGTTATATTGAAGACTTCGGAGGCGATTTTCTCATTTCCTAACCCAATACCTCTCTGAAAATTCATGGACAATCGCCTGTACTCTCTAGGATAGACAACGTTTGTTTTTTCCTCACGATAAGTCGGAACTTCTGGTATCTCAGGAGAAGTAGAGTTTGTCAGGTATACAGAGCTCTCGTTTTCTTCTTTCTTGTTTTGTTCTCCAGATACTATATCAGTAGACAAGGGGTTATCCAATCCATTGGGTGTTGTATTCTGTAAATCCTTGATCAGATCTTCTGAGTTCAGACCTGAAACAGGAACTTCATCCGTAGCGGCAGGATATATACATCCGGAAGCAAATGCAAAAAGAAGAAGGAAACTTAATAACTTGAAAAACTTCACCCTGATCACTTTGTCAATTTCCTGGATTAATATAACTGAATTTATATGCAGTATAAATAAGGTCTAATTTGTATCTGCAGGTCTATAACTATAGATTTGCATGTATAAATTTGTAAGCTATGTACTTTTTATAAAAAGCTTTAAAGTACAAACTTTTAAGCTATAAATTTTACGATTATTTGTGACAATACCTTAGAAATCCGGGCTTATAAAGAAATACAGGCTTACAAGCTGTAAACTCCCATATCTGAAATGTTTGAGACTATTATGTTTGAGACTATTGCATAACGATAGAACCAGAATTGTAAGAATGAGACTGAATAAGTTTAAACTCCCCTCTCCCTTTTTAAAAACAGACCGCACTTACAGTAATCCAATCCTTCGCAATATTTTCCCCCCTTCTCAAAATTAGGACAAGAAGCACGGTATTTGCATTTAGTATTTATTATAAGGGATAGTATGTTCATTTTTACTTTTTCCCACCATATTGAATACTCCATCCAAATATTTAAAATGTATGTTTTTCTCTTGTTTCTTATCCTCTAACATGTTGTATTAATTCCAGGCCTTTAAAGGTTAAGCAACAACACAGTTATCCTCAAGCAGATTATCCTGCTGACAGGAGGACACTCTCTATTCTATTCACAGTAAAAGCATACTGATTCAGTCCGGTTTATACAAAATCCTTTTAAAAAAATCTCCCATAATTAAGTGGGGAATAAATGTCATATAAAACAAATTCCGAACTACCGAAAACGGTTAGGGAAAATTTACCGGAGCACGGACAGGACATTTACAGGGAAGCTTTCAATAGTGCCTGGGAAGAGTATAAAGAGCCTTCCGAACGACATGGAGACACTAAAAGAGAGGAGACTGCACACAAAGTTGCCTGGAGCGCAGTTAAGAAAGTATATGAGAAGGATTCTAAAGGAAACTGGGTAAAAAGATAAGATTTGGTTTTCGAAGTTATATCTGTTTATCTTTTCAGTCATTTTTCATGAATGTTCTATCCTTATCAGCAGGACAGCTAGTGAAGATAGCTGTGGTACTCTTATGGGACCCATGTTAACAAAGCCTCAAGTAGATTTCAACGAGTGAATCAGGAATTTACTACCTGTTTAGTTTATCATTGTCTCTCACTAAAACAGCATAGATAAAGTTACGAAAAACTAAAATATAAAACATGCGTCGCACAGTTAAATAAAATAAAAATAGTATAATTTTATATAAAGATTATATTGTTCTGTTTTTCCCATGCTATAAATTTACAGAAGTGCAATGAAAATAATGCATTTCTCTCAAATTACGGTTTGACCGAAAACACAAACTTCTTGTTTTTACTGGGTTTTACCTGCGAGTTCATATTAGCATATATGGTTCTTGAAGACTTTTTAATGCTATTATTCACTCTGGTATTTCCTGAAGTGGTTTCAGTCATTTTGAAATACGGCAGCCCTTTGATAGCCAGATGAGCCATAGCGTGCTCAATGTCCGGAACAGGTTCCTTAATTTTGTCCGGGCTTGCTATGGCGTTGAGCAGCTCTGCAAGTGCAGGGCTGTTCGAATTCCAGGTACCATCGCTCTGGGCCTCGGCTTCAAAAATTTGCCATTCAATTTTAACTGACATAAGTTCTCCCCCTCTCAAATGTGCATTGTCCATCTGGACTCCACACTTAAAAAAATAAGAGATGATTAATACTCACATTTAGTTGTTTTTATAAGCTTTTGCCTATAATGTTATACTAATCATATATTGACCTTCTATATATAGCTCTACTTTGTAACTAAAATCCCAAACTTTTGAGACGGAAGGGAAAGAGGCAGTGTCACAAATTTCCTGTAATTCAAAGTCAAATTTTTGTATACTAAACAAGTTTAGTTCTCTTGCTATTGGATTCTCAAATTATCCATTTATTAGGATTTCTAATTTTAACCCAAATTTGACAGAATTTATTAATTGACAAAGTATTTTTCTACAAAAACGTGTAGTATTGACGCAGAATTTTTCGGAAAAATGAAAATAGCAAAAAATCGAGAACAATGTACAGAAACATCAAATTTAGGGGGAAAACAGGAGCATGAAGCTCCTTTTTTCATTTTAATTTTGATTTTTCTGTCAAATTAAGGTTTTAAAGAAAAATTGGCACACTGACGAGAGAACGAAACACGTGCATCTCCTTGAGTGGTTTTATCCGAAACCGTTGTGTAGGTTTATCCCACCTTATGGGTTTGGGCTTGAACGGAGTTCTTTTAAACCAAGATGCTTTTGATTTATCCAAGTTTGTTTTGACTTTTTTTCCCCCTGATACTTGCATATATTCTATGAGCAGGTTTTTTAACCAGATAATTAAAGCTTTCTCTTGAGATTGGTTTTGGTTTCTTGACTATCACTATAGGTTTCTTAGAATGCCTGGCAACTCTCTGCGATAGAGTCCCAAGTAAAGAAATCTTAAATCTTTCACTTGAGTCTCCAATGATTATCAGATCATTATTATTTGAGGCCTCCAGTAGAGCATCTTCTATGGAATATTTCTCAAGCACTCTGAAACTAACAGGTATAGAAGTTATTTTCTCAACGAGACTCTCAAGTTCGTCAGTAATTTTCTGCCTTTTTTCCTGAGCTTCATCAGGGCTAATGATACTGATAATTTCTACTCCGGCACCTGTGTTTATAGCCAGTTTTTCTGCGAGATAAAGGCCATAGACCGAGTTTTCTTTACTGTTATACCCTACAAGAATTTTGTTTATGCTGTCAGGTAGATGCCCCTTTAATAACGCTATTGGACTTTTTGAGGACAGGAGAACCTGGTTTGTAACATCATGTGAGTACTCGAATCTCTTTGGTTCGTGCCATCCCATAATAATCATGTCTGCCTGCTCAATTTCAGCCTGCTCCAGAATTGAGTTTGAAATGCTGTGGTCAAAGGCAGCAATATATTCTCTTTTATGTCCGAGAATTGTAGGATAACTCTCAAATTCTTCTTTGAAACGGCAGTCCATTTCTATCTTTTTCTCATGATATGCTTCCTGAGCTAACTTTAAGTTTGTTTGATCCGGTACCTCAATAACGTGGAGGCAGATTATCTCGCTTCCCATAAAGTCTGCCAGTTTCAAGAGATCACGCTCATGTTTCGGGTTGGAGATTGGCACGAGCACTTTGACCAGGGAGACAGGCTCAATCTCCTTCTTTTCTACAGTATTCTCCAGCAGGTCAAATAAGTTATACTCCGGGACGGCTTTGCCCCTTCCGTAGAATGAGTACCAGCCAATCCCGGCAAAAATCATCATTACTGTGAAGAGAAGAGGTAATCCACCAAGCATGGGAATAAGTACTATGCTCCCGACTATCCCGAAAATCTGCGTATAGGGGAAAAAAGGGTCGCGAAAAGTGGGTTCATATCCTGGCAGGGTTCTTTTTCTGAGGATTATCACTGCCATATTTAGCAGGATAAATATCAAAATATTAAAAGCTCCACCCAATCTTGCAAGCTCCTCTATGTCGAACAGGAATAAAAGCAAGACCATTACTGTTCCTGTTACCAGTATAGCATTATGAGGAGTTTCAAACTTTTGATGGATGAGAACAAACCATTCAGGCATAAGTGCATCTCTGCTCATGGCAAAAGGAAATCTGGAAGACGATAATATAGCGCCATTGGCTGTGGAAAGGGTAGCAAGCAGCGCACCCAGTCCTATTGCTATTCTTCCGGATTCTCCTGCCATCAGACCTGCAATATCAGCAAGGGGAGTAACTGATGTCACGATTCCTTGAAGGTTAGAGAATCCTACAACCACTGCCATTATACCAACGTAGAATAAGGTTACTACAATTGCTGAAGAGATAAATGCCAGTGGCAGGTTCTTTGATGGGTTTTTTACTTCCTCGGACACTGCGGCAGCTTCTGCAAGCCCGAGATAGGATATGAAAACAACTCCTGCTGTTGTGATTATTGAGGTAGCCCCATAAGATGTGGCAGATGAAAAGTTAGCCGGATTAACCATAAAAGATACTCGGGCTATGAAGAAAGCCAGGATTACCAGCAAAAAGATCACGATAAAGTTTTGCAGTGATCCGCTACTTTTTGCTCCACGATAGTTAATTACTAAAAGGATCACGCCGGTTGTAGCTGCTACTAAGTATAGAGGTAGGGGATAGAAGATTTGAGAGTATTCTGCAAGACCGATAAGTGCAAATGTACCCTTGAAGATTAAGGCCAGCCAGGACCCAAGACCTATTACTGCACCAAGCGCAGCTCCCATCGTTCTGCTGATATAGTAATAGCTGCCGCCTGCCAGAGGCATTCCGGTTGCAAGTTCTGACATGCTGATGGCTGTGGCTATTGAAATAAGCCCACCAAGCAGAAAAGAAATTATTGCTCCGGAACCCGCATCTGCTAAAGCAATTCCAGGAAGAACAAATATCCCGGCTCCAATCATAGTGCCGGTACCAATTGCGAAAGTTGAGATAAAACCAAGGCTACATCCCAACCTCTCAGTCGTTTCAACTGATACCATTTTTTTACTCCGTCTGTTGCAGGGCTTTCAAACCGGTAAATCCATATTTGTTTAAATCTTCAGATTACTTTTACTTTGACAATACTGGACGTAGATTTCACCATCATACGTCAGCAAGCAGCAGGGTTTTGCAGTCCCTATTGCACTGGATCTGCCTTTTGAATAATAATCTCGAAACAAGTATTTTTCTTTGCAGTACGGTTTCAATGTCTTTTTAGTTGAACGGCTTCAATGTCTTCTTAATAACTTTCTTTTCAATTATTTTTAATAAATGGTGCAGCCTGCTCTTGATTAAGGTATCTTAATTCATATTTTAGTGAATTTTGCTTTCGAATAGTACATATATCTATCCGTTAAAAGGCATATTTCTTAGCCTGCAGTCAATGCATATTGTTAATAGTAGTATTAAAAGGAATAAAGAATATGGAATATAATTGAAGTGCGGAAAGTGGTGAAAGATTGTCTTAGCTTCTGTCCAGAGAGTCATCTGTTTTATATTATCTACAAAGACTTTTGAATTGTACTACTCGCAGGCAAAGAAACCAATAATGACAGTTTGTACGTTATCAGTGGTAAGTATAATTATGTAAATATCTAAAAAATGAAAACGTATTGATTTATACATAACATTGATCTATATATAGCATTGATTTACACGTAGCATTTATTTACGCGTAGTGTCGACTTATACATATACTCTTCACATAAGCGATATCGGTTTAGTTAAGGGGTTCACATATAGTTATTGGGCGGATATAATGCAAAGTAATGATCTTATTAAAGAGCAAGTACTACAGTTAAAAATTGAGATCGCGCAGTTAGAAGCCGAAGTTAACAAATTACAGATTATGATAAACGAAAAAAAATATGCATTAAATAGATTATCTGAGCTGTTAGAAATAAGAGGAGTAACTTTAAACGACAATAAATAATATTAAAAGTGTTTATTTCTAAAAAATAGTGTTTTTATGCTTTGGCCCGTCTACATAAAACCTTTTATAAACTCTACAAATAGTCTTCTACATTTTTCAAACCCTTCATTTATTCCGTCCAAGTGGCCTCTGGTATAACGTGGTTTTTCGACGACAACTGTGTCTTGAAGGAGATCAAATCTGTTCTGTAAGCTTTTTATCTTTGAATTCTGATCTTCTTTTGAGTCATCTGAATTTAAATTAACAAATTTTTCTGCATTCTCTTAAAAAATATCCTTGGCGATTTCAAGCCCCTGATTTACTCCTTCTTTATAGTCCGAATAAGATCGTCTATCTTTATTTCTCTCAATTAGCTTACTGAATATTCGGACTGTATGTTTTGCTTTTTATTCCTCCAATTTACCCTCTTCTCCATTTTAAAAATGAAAAAAGCTGTTTACGCCAGTAGAAATAAGTTTTAATCCTTTCTATAATTAATCTTGTTTCAAGATAATTAACTAATATATTTTTATATATTTTTGCTCTCTCTCGCCAGTAATACTTATTGAGATCATTTTAAAATCTCTATTCCATAGCTAATTTCTACAATTTGTTTTATTTCTTCAGTTTATTTTGTCAGATGAGAATTGTTAAGGTTCAGGTACTTAATGACTCAAGTAATTAATTTAATTTTTCTAGAAAGACTCTGTTCCAAAGTCCAGTGATTTTTGCATTTTTGATAGAAAATCCTAATTAGCAAGAAGAATCCATTTGTATTCGGTTAAGGAATCTGTTAACGTTAAAATGACTACTGCAATGATCTATCCATCTTGATTTACATTTAGAGGTTAACAGAAAAAGCAATGAAAATAACACGTTTCTTATAAATCGTATCTTAACCGAATACAAATGAAGAAGAATCTAGTTTTTATCAAAATCGATATTCGCTATCTAAAGACTTGAATCACTAAGTTGTATTACATGGATGGTGGACATTTATGAAATCTAGTGATTGAGTTTTACATTCATCACTAGATTTTGGTACTGAGTCGGATTATGACTAATTACAAAACCTAGTGATTTTTAACTTTAAATGCATCACTAAATTTTGGTACTGAGTCTAAAAATCTAATAATAAAAGTAAAAAGGTATTACTAAAAGTATAAAAAGGTATTACTAAAAGTAAAGAGAAGATAAATGTAATAATAATATAAAATGTAATAAGAGTATAAAACGTAATAAAAGTGTGAAACGTAATAAGAAGATAAACTATAAAGTGGATGTAAAAAGAATAATCTAAAACAAAAATAAAGAATTCAAGTTGATATATTAAGTTTTCACTTTCCACTTACTTATCTGCTCTTCGCGCCATTTCTCCATTGCTCTCCAGATAGGTAGAGGATCAATGCCGTGAATCTTCACATATTCGTCTCTCATATATTCATTCATATTTCCGTCTATGTAGCGCAATGTAGCCTGATCGGGCTGCAGCCTTGCTCCTGTTGGTATTGCTGCAGGGTTTATGCAAATCTCTGCACAATAACGCCATTCTTCCCCACCGCCTGTAGATTCTATCCTGAATGGCTTTCCGCAGTTCGGACAGACGCCGAACATTGTTTTGTCTTCTTTCTGGTTCATAATTTCCCCCTCTGAATGAAAAAAATTCACATTTGTCTAAATTGTGTGTAGAAAATTATATAATTCATTTTATATATCTATTTTGTCCATCTTTCACTATTTTCTATAACTGTTTTCTCTCTCCAGCCCTAACAATTATCCTCTATACTTCTTCAAAATGGTTTCCATTTCTATTTTTATAAACAGTGTTTGCAAACAGAAAGTTCAACTATTTAATCTTCTTAATAACGTGTTAACTCTGGCAGAATACGCAAAATCGGATAAATATAAAAATAAAACAGATAGGATTCAGAGGATGAAATAGTAAAGAAAATAAAAAAATGGTAAGAATTAAAACTGGATAAAACCAGCTATAAACTATAAAAAATTCTATTTTATTTTTTCTTATATTTTATTATACTTTATTAATTTCATGAATTTGTTAACTTTGTTATAATTTGAATGTCTCCAGGCAAAAAGCTTACAGCTGAAGAACAAAGTTGCTACACAGATAGACATAAACAACAATGCACATACTGAGGTTTGTATTTCAATCGGTGACGTTTTAGTTGCTCCTATTTGCCTTCATATGTTATTAAAAACCGATTATGTAACATCCTTTTTAACATTTTCGGTACGTTTCGATCTTTAAGAATTTTAAACCTATTTTAACAATTGCACCGCCAGCCGAGACAGTTCAGAAAAAAACGGTTTTAGTTTCGAATTAATGGTTTCCGCTCTCGAATCTTCTAACTTTCTCGGATTATTTTTTCTCTTTCCGGCAGGTTGCAGATTCTGCAGATAATCGTCTTCTGAGAATCTTAATCTCGATTTTCTCGTCTTGTGTTAGCAGGCGACGGTAAGTGTAATGCCTTCTATCTGCAATAAACCACCGCTCTGGCTAATCGAGCGCGAGTTCAAAGTTCCCTATTCTTTCTACTCGAGTTCCTCCCTAAGTTCAGTTTCTTCTCTTATCATGGACTGTTTGCCTTCCCCAATTACTGAGTTTTCTGGTCAGCATGCTATCACCCTCTCTGTTTTCTGTGTAGCTTCTGTCTATCAATAATCCCCTTTTTATTGTTTTTTGGTATACTACAGTGCCAAGGTTAAAAAGACAGTAATAGTCTTAAAAGTCAGCGTTTTTATGTCCAATTATAATATAAGAATTTTAAGTTAATAAAAATATAGGTTTAAATTTTAATAAAAAAGAAATATAAGTCTAAAGCTCAATAAAAACAAATAAAGGTTTTAAACTTAACAACAAAGAAATTGAGGTTTTAAATTTAATAAAAAAGAAATAGAACTTTAAGTTCCCTCAAAGATATAGAGCTCCTAGAGCTCCTGAACTTAATTAAAGTAATAAAATTAAAGTAATAATATTTTCATGTGTTCTCCAGGGAAAATGATTCGGTTATGAAATCTTTAAATATTCTTTTAGATTTTTCTAATCCGGTATATACGCCGTCCAGGCGCTGCTCCGAGCAGTTCGGCTTTTTTGATATGGAAATGCCGCCTAAAAGCTGGTTAAAATTATTCTCCAGGCTTCTTATCTTTTCAGCCGGATCTTCTTCCAAGTCGGAAAGAGGGAGTTTTTCCAGATTATCCTCGAAAGTGTATTTGGCTATCTCCAGGCCTTTATTAACTCCTTCTTTAAAGTCCGAATAAGCCTGATTGTCTTTACTCCTTTCAATACAGACATTAAATTTCCTTATGAGATCTTTCATTTTTTGAGTTTCCAAAATCCTCGCTTCCTTTTTTAAATATTTTGATTTGTGCAATCTTTTAGGCTGCAGACACAAGATTTTCAAATTTATAATTTTTTAAATTATAAATTTAAACTATAAGTTTAAATTATGAGTTATAAATAATAGTTATCATTAAAAAACCAAATCAAGCACTTTTCACACTTTGCATAATAAAAACTCAAGGCATTAAAATAAATTGAGATATATAAAAATAATATTTACATATATATTAATCTTTTGAGATAAAACTAGAGACTGTTATATTCTGATCTTTAATCCTCTTTCACATAGTATTATACACTTCTACTTAAGTCCTGAAGCCGATTATTTGTTTTAATACCTGTTTTAATGAGCAATGTTCAGGAACATAAATTCATAATTTAGGTTAAAATTAGCTAGTTAACATTTTCAACCTTTTTCAAGGTGGATATTTGGTATACCTCGTTCTCAAATAATCTTATATACAAATAACAATAAATGAAAATATATGAAAGGTTTTTCTATAAATATTGAAGAAGCCACTCTGGAAAATGGCAATTTCCGTAAGGTATTATATACCGCAAAGCACAGCCAGCTGGTACTTATGAGTCTCAAGCCTGGGGAAGAGATCGGAATGGAAGTGCATGAGGAAAATGACCAGTTTTTCCGCTTTGAACAGGGGAAGGGGAAGTGCATAATTGACGGTAATGAATATGAGCTAAGTGACGGTGTTGCTGTGATTGTGCCATCTGGCGCGCAGCACAATGTCATCAATACCTCGGAAACGGAGGAACTGAAACTCTATACAATCTATTCACCGGCGCACCACAAGGATGGAATTGTGCGTGCAACGAAAGAAGAAGCCGAGGCCAATGAAGCTGAATTCGATGGAGTAACTACAGAATAAGATCCAAGTAGCCGGAATAAAATTTTATTCCTGCCAGGGTTATGTCACACATAGGAGTGTTTTTTTATAAAATGCTTCTACCTTTCTTTTTTTGTAACTATAATTCCTTTTTTGTAACTTTATTTTTGTTTCTACTTCTTAGTAAATTTTGCTGGCAAACCCTGTTAGTCGTCTATTCTGGACTTCACTTAAGCTGTTATATCAATTTTCAATACTGGTCTTTTCAATATTGGTCTTGCTCATTGTGTCTGCGATGTCGTCTACCCATTTTGAAATCAAAAAAATTACAATGACGTTTAAGATTTGTAAAAAATCAGAAGTCATAGCCAAAAATTTCGAAACCGTTATCAGTAGACTGATTTAAGTCAAACTCAACATTGTTAGGCTGATTTGAGTCCGAATCAGTGTTACTAAACTGATGCGAGGTAGAAGGAATAGTCCACACTGAGAATTGTTTTCTTTCTTTTCTTGCTTCTTTTAATTTAGACCTTAAGTCGGTTTCCACATTTTTAAATTTTTCTTCAAGTTTAGAATCATAATTTATATATCCGTCAGTTTTTGTCTTCCTAATATACTGAATTGATTTTTGGCACCTTATTATTGTAGCAATTTCTTTATCCGCATCAATCAAGTTTTTAATAAATTTGTATGGTACATAAAGATTACAAAAAATGTTGACTAAATCAAGAAGCCAATCATAATCCTCCATTACCTTCTACCTCACAAATGTTCGAGGATTTTCAAAGAGTATCATTAAAGGCGAAACTTATTTTATGCTTGTTTATTTACTATTCGTTGCTAAGATTTTCGTTAGTTAATCAATTTATTTAGTTAAGCGTTAAGAGTTTCTTTTTTCTTCTTTTACTTTATTTAGTTCAGATGTTAGTCCAATCTCGAATTCTGTTAATTTTACTCTTAACTCATCGTCAATATCTATGTAACCTTCAGATCCTGCTTTCCTTATACTCTGGATTGACTTTTGACATCTGATTATTTTGCTTGTCTTTTTATCTGCATTGAACCAATTATTGAACCTCTCAAAAGGTTCTTTGCCAGGTCCATATTTAATAAAAATGTAAACTATGGAAAGAATTAAGAGAAAAAAGAAATCTTTCATTATTTTCCATATTTTCCCCTTTACTATATATGCTAAAACTACATATTAATTAATCCATTCTTAACTATATAGTTAAGTCTGTGTAGAATGTAGAGGTTACTTCTGCCTTCAATCCTTGGATTAGTGGATCTTGCTCTCAATAGTTCCCATATAATTACTCAGCACCACTATAGATAGAATCATTACCTTTCTTGATGAGAATCATTACCTTTTTTGATAAGGATCATTATCTCTCTTGATAAGAATCATTACCTCTCTGGTAAAACAAGCTCAATAAATTAGCCAATTCTCTGGAGGTAGAAAAATTAAGTATAGGTACAGCCATCAACGCAGACGAGCTTCTACGTACGTTTCATCCTTTTTCGATTAACCCTTAGCCAAAAGAATTTCATGAATAATTTTCCTATTAAGTGAAACGATGAAGGGTTTCCAGTGGCCTTTGAGCTAAAACCCTATGATATTTATTGGCTTCAGCCTCTTTGAACTTTATCCGTGAAATCAGCTCCTGCATAAAATCCCTGTCATTCACTTGTATGTTGTTGCCTTCCTTAACAAGCCCACTATTCCTTCTATTTTTTTGCTGGTCCCTTAATGATCAGTTGATATTTCCAAGATTACTTACACGTTTGTTCTTCGCTCTCATTTTTCTACTTTGTGTACACTTAATTTCCTGTACACAGGTAAGCTTAGAAAACAGATGTAATTAAGCAAAAATCAAACACAATATCGACGGTCTACTAACGCACGACCAATTAATTCATAAGTTGAACACAAAAAAGTGAATTTAAGATTATTTCCGGGATTTCGGTAAACAAAAAAAATTAATTCAAAAAAATATAATAATATTATAGTAAGCTAATCCCAAAATTAGAAATTGAATTTTAAGATGCTTGAATCTTAAATATTCAAATTCCAAATAATATATAGAATTTCCTATAGCTGAGACAGCTATGTAACTTTTATAATATAAAGTAAAATTGTCTTAGGATAAGCTTGCATTATTGCTTTGGGGTGAGCTTGCTTATTGGCTTTAGGATGAGTTTGCATTCCGAAAGTTAAGTTCTGAATGTACAGTTTTAAAGTATCAAAATAGGAGAGGGTTCTGATTACGAAAGTAGTTATCATATTGCTTGTATTGTTGTTAATTTTTGTAGCTGGATGTACTGAAAAACAGTCTCAGATTTCTAAAGGTGCAACTGCAGAAGATGCGACTGTAAAAGATGCAACTATAATTCATAAAACGTATGGAGGGTTTACTCTTCCGGAAATGCAGATGCAAGAACTAACTGTAAATAGCACAGCAGTTGTATTTACCACATCTGATACTGAAGGAAATTTCATGAAAAAATATGAAAAGCCCTTCAATGAAACTGCTTTTAAAGAACTTATCACTTTATTTGAGAATAACAAATTCCTTGAGATGAATGATAGCTATACTCCCCAGGCAGGGCAGCCTATAGTTACGGATGTAGGAACACTTGAAATCAGCCTGATCGAGGGAAATAAAACGAAAACAGTGAAGGTAGACCCTTATTTTTCTGATTATATGCCTGAAAGACTGCAAGAAATTGATTCGAAATTGCTTGAACTTAGAGCATATGCCCTTTCAACTTCCCCACAAGAGGCTGAAAGGATAGGCAGAACCTGGGTAGAAAATGCACCAACTTATAGTTATGATGGCTTTGACCTGAAGCTTGAAAATCACACGATTCTTGAGACAATACCTGAACAGCATTTCCTCACCTATACATTTACGAGCAGGCAGGGTGGTTACGGAAATAGGACAGGCCAGATGACAATTCAGGTTATTACTCCACACAAAATCGAGATAATTGTCTCTGAGAAAAATGTAACATCTGCTGTTATCGACGGAGAGTGGGATGAACTTTCCCAGCAACTTATTCCCAAAGAAACTGATGCGAATGATATGAATAATACTACTGAAGCATCTGCAGAAGGGAAACTTGTAGAAATGAAATACAAAATAACTGAAGAAAAGGCACCCTGGAATAAATGGTATGAAGAAGGAAATATTCAATTTATTAAGGCACCAACTCAGTCAGAACTGATTATTGCATACTACGGAACTGTATATAATATTGAATTAAATGAGGTAAATAGAATAGAGGGTAGTAACCTTTCCAATCCTTTGGATGGAGCTTATTACGTGGCGAAAGTAAAAGCAAATGAATCTGATAATATGAAAACTCTTGGATGGACTGACCTTTAAGAAGGCTAAATGTTTTATGAGAATAATTAGATAAATTGAAAATATGGGAGCAGAAGATTCATATTTTGTCTCAAAATCTCTCTTTTCCCTTCTCTTTTCCTTTCTTTTCTTTTTTTCTTCTTTTTTCCTCTCTTTTCTTCTCTTCTTCTCTATTTTAAAGTAAGAACCTATAGAAAGCCGGACTTCAGGAGCTGTAACCCAAAGCTAGCGCTACTGGCAAGTATGGAATTTGCGGGAAAAAATAACAAAGACCTGATTTACCTTTAGACAGAATCTCGAAAATGCAGGCAAACCTCGTCCCTATCTCATTCTTGTGGTATTTGAAGATTCAGGATCGATAAACTGACATCATACATTCACCTGACCATCCGGATGATTATGAAAATTAAAAATGCGACCAATCCAGTCAGGTATATCCAGCGAATATAAATTCGCCGATTTACTGTTCTCGGGTCTAATAATTTAACTGTTGAGTACAGAATTACCAAATCCATCAGTAAGATGGGAAACAGATAAATCCACTCTAACCATCCTAACAAAAACGGCAAACTGCTTACAGCAACCACCAGTAAGAAAATTGCGCCGCTGATTTTCAATGCATTTTCACAGCCAACTACCAGAGCTAAGGAACGGGATCCTGCCTGACGGTCGCCTTCAATATCCATAGCATCTGCCGCAATCTCTTCTCCTAAGTCCGTAAGCATTAATATGACTGCGAAAAACCAGACTATTGTTTCAAATGGTTTGTTTACTGCTATGCCACCAAAAATAAAAGTCATACCGACTGAAAAGCCGACCATAAGATTTCCAATAAGACCGGCCTTTTTGAACTTCCAGTTGTAAAGAAAACCCACTACCCATACCAGAATAACTACCAGTAAAGCCTCTAAGCTAATCAGGTAGCCTGTAATAAATCCAAGCACTGCCACAATAATTGAGAGTAAAATGACCTCTCGTTCGGTAACAAGACCTGCCGGCAGTGGTCTTTCTGGAGCGTTTATTTTGTCAATTTCGAGATCAAAATAATCGTTCAGGATGAGAGACGTAGCTGAAATAAAAAAAATACTTAGAAACCCCAGTATAATTTCGGTTGTGGTAGGAAGTGCACCTAATGCCAGTAATTCCCCTAGTATTATGCATACTCCTGCAGTAAATGGCAGTTCAAAACGGAATAAGCGGAACAGCCCAAGGATTTTCGGTCTAAGCATAAAAGTATTATAAGTAACGGAATGTTTTAATTTTTTGAGTGAATTTTTAATTCCTTTTTGTTTACAAAGTACGAGAGATACACTGCTACATTACTCTTACTTGATTTCGGTTCATCCGTTACTGCTGTTCTCCTTATAACTAGTTCCAATCGCTTTTCTGGCGGTGTATAAATATAGAAAAACCCCAACAATTGACATTACTTCTAAAATAGTGAAATAAATCATTTGTGAGCTGTCACCGGAATTATAGTTGTGCCAGATGATAAAAGGTAACCGAAGCAGTAAATCATGTTAGCATAGAACTCTTTATTGACCATGACCATATACGACGCTATTATATTCGGAATAATTATCCAAACATTTTCTATCATTTTTCCCATCCGTTTTAGTTTATTGAAGCCACTTCCATTTTGTGCCTGAAAATACAGAGATAAATAAATATTATAACTAATATAAAAATAATGGTAACAAATATATTAAGTTTACTGAGGAGAGTTTTGAGGTTCTATAGTCTTTTAGAGAACCTTTTAGGGAACTGTAGATTGTGTGGGATGACGTTTCAATCCCTCTGAGGCCCGATTTTAACATGATAAGATGTAATTTAAAAAGATTAATAAAAGAAAACTCAAAAATGGAGTCAAAAATGGAGATTTTGTAGCTATTTCGTTTTTCAAAACGCTACAGATGACACCTGTTACCTTTAGTGTTTAAACAAATTAATGTCAATCGAATTTCCCATAACAACATAACCAGCAGCGTTTGGATGACACCCATCTCCAGAATCGTACTCTTGCTTCAGATTATCATGACCATCATCCAGCACAGAGTTGAAATCTATCACTTTATAGCCGTGTACATTTGAATATGATATAATCCACTTGTTCAGGTTGTTTGTTTTTATTTTCAAATTCTGTGAAATATAAGTCATCGGCGTGATTGAGCAAAGTACTGGTGTAATTCCATTTTGTGTGGAATTCTTGCACATTGCAACTAGATTATCTTTAATAACCTGTTCAGGCTGTCCAAGAAGAAGGTCATTGATTCCTCCCATTATTATAACAAAATTTGGATGGTGTGATATTACATCCCTATCAAACCTGGCTAGCATCTCGTAAGTCTGATCTCCGCACTCACCAGCGTTGTGTATTACTACTCCAGGCAATCGTGATTGCAATATTGCAGGATATGATGTCCCATTTCCACAAAAACCGTATGTGATGGAATCACCCATACACACTATAGATATTTCAGTATTATTTAGTGTACCGTTTCCGACGTCTGAACAACCAGAAAGGGGCATAGATAACACAAACATGAAGATTGTTATAATTTTCAGTGTATTCATAAATATTCCTCTGATATTCGACTCGTCAAATCTGGATTAGCTTCAAAGCTTCTTCCATCTTCTCAGGGCTGATGGAGGGATCTCCACACAATCTCATATGCACTGTTCGAACAAGGTGTTATATGCGTTAAGTTTGCTTCATCGACGTTAATAGCGCTATGTAGTGAGTATTAATGGAAAACAGATTACAATGTCAGAGTGCAGCAAGATCCTGAAGCTCTACATCCCTATGTTAAGGATGTTAGTAACTGTCTCAAAATTGCTCGCGAATCGTCCATGTTTGTTTTTGTCGGTGGTAGTACGAGTTTCGATCTTTGTTTTATTGAATCTTGCTCTCATATTTGGAATAATTTGCCACGATGGAACAATATTTCTTTTTTCATCATTTAGGCGCAGCAGAAGCAATGACTTATAAATATAGGCATCTTTTTTATAAATATATTTAACTCTTACTATTTTTTATCAACCAACATACATATAAGGAAAGTATACCCAATTTTGCATCTAAGTGGTACTATGCCAGATATGTTAAGAGGTATTACGATCGATGACGTGACAACCCGAGATATGGATGATGCAATCTGGGTGGAAATCACGGAAAACGGCGGCTGGCACGTTGTAGTTATGATCACGGATGTCGCAAAGGTAATTTCCAAGCATTCAGAGCTTGATCGGCTTGCAATGTCTCGGATCGAGACCAGATATTATGCAAACGGCAATAGCCCGATGTTACCCCGACGGCTTGCAGACGAGAAGCTTTCCCTGTGGCCGGAAGAGTCGAAGTATGTTCTTGCCGTGGATATTGTCCTCGGCATGAATTTGTCAATCCTCGAAACACGGCTTTTGCGGACTGTTATGATCAGCGAAGCCCGGCTATCTTTTTCTGATGTCCCTCGTATTCTCTCTAATAGGGAGCACATGCAACATGCTCTCATCAAGCTCGCAAGCCAGCTTGCGAACGACCTTTTAATGCAGCGCCGCAATCTTGGAGCACTGGCGTTCTATGATTCGGGGCGGGGGCTGGTGACAAATGAAGAAGGGTCTATAAAGCAATTGAGACGCAGGGAGGATACCATCGGCTATGTCATCATCCAGGAACTGATGATTCTCGCTAATATGGCCGTAGCAGAATATGCGGTCAAAAATGACATCCCTATCCTTTTCCGTAACCATACAGCCCGAAGTGCCACCCCTGAGCGGGTGGACTTAATGAAGTTGCTCAAAAGTATCACTTTCATCCCCGAGGTAAACATAGCTACTGTCAGACGTACCACGTATATGATGCTTAACAGAGCGGAATACGGCCACGTCATCCTGGGCCATTTCGGACTGAACCTCGGTGCATATACCCATTTCACCTCACCCATCCGAAGGTATGCTGATCTTGTGAATCATCAGCAGATCCGGGCTCACATCCAGAA
>DAQQ01000027.1:0-15906 GCA_002508465.1 Methanosarcina sp. UBA7
CAATAAATGCTGTATATACTCCCGCAGGCTTTATCTGACTCTTTTTATAAAACGGTACAAATAGCAGGAACACCCCATAAATGATTATCCACAGGCCAACGGCCCACCACATCCCAAAATGGGACCAAACATTTTCCGTTACCATTTTTCCACCTCTACTCATTTTAAAAGGACTGTACTAGAATTCTCAAAATGAAATCTACAGGTTAAATTTATCCTTTTTAACCATGTACTTCCTGAGATAACTTAATTCAGTTGTATTGAGAATTTCTGGATCAACAGAAGCTATAAAATAGTTAATT
Organism: Methanosarcina sp. UBA7; assembly: GCA_002508465.1. Taxonomy (GTDB): domain Archaea; phylum Halobacteriota; class Methanosarcinia; order Methanosarcinales; family Methanosarcinaceae; genus Methanosarcina. The sequence goes on from DAQQ01000027.1 coordinate 303, forward strand.
TGCATCTGGATAAAAAATTTATCTGGATCGCACCATTAATATAATTGCACTATCCCTCTTCCTTTTTATCAACTTTGGATATACTACTTACTTTTTTGTAGTCGTATTCAATATAGGAACACAAATAGATGACATTATCTTATTTTGCTTACAAGTGAGAGATCTAAAAACAAAAGCGTTGGGAAATAAAGCAGTTAACTGAAAAGAGCATCGAAAACAAGAGTTAGACAAGAGTCAAAATGAAAAAATAAGAGAAAGTATTATCCTTGACTTTCTTCTGAGTCTTCACTTTCTCTTGCGATTGCAACAAGTTCATTTACGCATGCAACCGCCATAGGAGTTCCTCCTCTTGTCCCGACACAGCTAATCGAGGGTACAGGTATTTTCAGATTTCTGACGATTTCCTTAGATTCGGCTGCGTTTACGAAACCTACAGGAAGCCCGATAACAAGGGCTGGTCTCACACCCTTTTCTATAAGTTTGCAGACCATAATAAGGGCAGAAGGTGCATTTCCGATTGCAATAATACTACCATCGAGCCGCTCTCGAGCAGCGAGGAAACCTGCTGATGTGCGCGTAATTCCGTACCTGTTAGCAATTTCAGCATTCGGGTCTTCATCAAGTACGCAAATAATTTCGGATTTGTGCCCTGCCTTTGTAATTCCTGCTTTTACCATATTAATATCTACGAAAATCGGGGCACCCTTTTTAATAGCTTCCACACCTGCAGGAATGGGGTCATGCATGAAACGCATGATATCTGCTACAGAAAGATCTCCAGTAGCAATAACACAGCGCTGGCGGAAGCGGTCTTCGGGAGTTTTATTGCCAATGAGTTCCTGGATCATTGTCCGGCTTTTCATATAGATGGCTTTTGCTTCTTCGGTTCTTGCCCCTGAGTCTTTACAAATGCTTACAAGTTCAGTGTCCACATCAACCGTAAGCTCGGTAAATTCTTCCAGATTGTCGAGGTTCCCGACCTTTTCGTTAGTACTCTCTTCAGTAGTCATACTTTTTGTGATACCCCCTGGGGGTGATTATGAAATCCTTCTTTTGAGAGCTCCAGATTCTTGAATCTCCGTTTCCAATGAGAATCGTAGTGCTCATNNATCTCCCCTCAGAGCATTTTTCACAAGTCCCACAGGCACGGAATCGGCCTTGTACTGGCGGATAATTTCTATAGCTCTTGAAAAGTTGGATTGTCTCTTGCGGCTTTTCGGGTTATAAAGAGCCATTACAAAATCGGCTTCTGCAGCAAGATTAAGCCGTTTTTCAATCACATCCCAGGGAGTCAGGAGGTCACTGAGGCTGATAACTGCAAAATCTGTTACAACAGGTGCACCCAACATACTTGCCCCGGCTAAAATTGCTGTGACTCCCGGAAGAATCTCTATATCGACCTCAAGTCCTTGATGTTCAGCAACCTCAAGTACGATGCCTGCCATGCCGTATACGTTGGTATCACCGCCGCTTACCATTGCAACATTTGAAACTCTTGCAAGCTCTACCGCTTTTCTTGCCCTGTCTACTTCTTTACCCATATAGCTGCGGATTACTTCCTGGGTTCCAAGGAGGCTTGCTATCTGGTCCAGGTAAGTACTGTTTCCGAGTACATAGTCGGCATTAAGGATTATATCTCTAGCCCTGATCGTCATCTGTTCTACAGATCCTGGACCGATCCCTACGATGTAAAGTTTTCCTCTGGTTGCCTTATCTTGCGATTGCGATTGTGACTCTTCCATAGATTTTCTTCCTGCAAATCAATTGTTTTTCTTCAGAAAGGGCTAGAGCTGCAGGTTCTGCAACTCCTTTTAGTCCAAAGCGGGAAGCCTTGGAGGCTGAAGGAGGATTATAGCTGTTTAACGTCTCATCCGGCAAAAAATCTACCGGAATGCCGAGTATTTTTCCCGCTTCCAGAAGCCCTTGTTCGTTTTCCTTAAGTTTCGCAGAAGCCAAAGCCGTAATTTCTTCCAGGCCCAGACCGGATTCATCAAGAGCCTGTTTTATGGCTTCAATAACCTCTTCTTTCGTAATACCCCTGCGAGTTCCGATTCCTATGATCATCCGTTATCGTCTCTGATTCTTAAAGAATTACTGACCAGTTAATTCGCATAAGTTCAAATCGTTTAATTTACGGCTCAATTACTGTTTACTCTTGTTGTTGTCTTTGACTTCAGCGTTCTCAGTACGTTTTCTTATCAGCACGGATACATCTTCATCTACAACAACGATTCTGGGTCCCTTAACCTCAAGAACCTCTATTTCTTTGTCAAGGAGGGCACAATTTACAGCTACAGTAGATTCTTTATTGAATATCTCGCAGCCTAACTTATAAGCAATACCCTCTACTGAAGGTTTGCCATGAACCTCGGTCGCTGTTGTAAGCACGGGAATTGCTCCGAGTTCAGAAAGTTTGCGGGCAATTTCATTTGCGCCATGATGCCCTCCCAGCAGGGGGATTGCGAAATTCAGGTTTGAATCAACTACAACCACGGCAGGATCAGACCACTTATTATCGAGAAGCGAAGCAATATCCCTTACTACAATGCCTGTGGCAAAAACCGCAATTACTGCTCCATAGCTTTTAAAAGCTTTTTCAAATATGCCCTTCTCATAAAGAAGCAGGTCTGCGTTCAGGTGTTCTGCTATCCTTGCCGCAATCTCCCTATTTCTTTCAAAAGTGATTACAACGGCTCCTGGGCTACTCCGTATAGATAGGACCTCCTGTAATTTTTAGGGTCAACAACCCCACCGATAATTATCATTGCTGAACGTATAATCCCTGCATCTTTTACCTTGTCTGCAATATCTTCCACAGTTCCGGTGATGATTTCTTCATCTTCCCAGGATGCGTGAAACACGACTGCGACCGGCGTATCCTTCGGGCATCTGACCTTTTCCATAATTTCCCTTATTTTTTGTGTGCCAAGGAAAATTGCCATAGTAGTATTGTAGGCAGAAAGCTCGGGGATAAGGTCTTTTTCCAGGGTTTTTCCGGCAGGTCGGGTAATAATTAGAGTGTCCGAGACGCCGTTAAGAGTCAACTGTGTGCCTAGAGAGGCAGCACTTGCAAAAATCGAGGATACTCCCGCAACTCTTTCGACTTCTATATTGTGTTTTCTAAGTTCTTCCATCTGCTCTATGACAGAACCATAAAGAGACGGATCTCCACTGTGGAGGCGGACAACGAATTTTCCTGCATCTACCGCGTTCGCAATTATTTTAGTGGTTTCTTCGAGAGTCAACCCATAGCTGTCTACTGTTTCTCCCTGTGTGTAGTTAAGAACCTCGGGGTTTACCAGAGAGCCTGCATACATTACAAGGTCGGCTTTTTCAAGCATCTCACGCCCGAGCACTGTAATTAGTTTTGGGTTCCCTGGACCTGCTCCCACAAAATATACTTTTCTTTCCATCTGACCATCCCTTTGCTTTCGTGTTTTTTTCAAATTATATATCGAATTCGCGAATATTATATAGGTCACTTTCACTTCTTTCCGTAAATGATACTGAAGTAGTTCCCCTTTTCCGGAATTTCTTCTTTCTTTCGGATTATGAGTTCATTGTCCGAAAAAAGTCTTTCTGCAAAGATAAACTCAGTATATCCTTCGGTCTCAAGCTGTTTAACTATGGACTTCGGTTGCGTAGCCTTCAGATGAATCATATATCCCACATCAGAACCGTCGCTGACCTCAAAAGAACTATCAACTGCAACATCGGTCCTGGCAGCAAAGGAGGTAATCGAACTTATACCGGGTATGGTTGCAAGCTCAACGTCAGGATAATGCTTACGCATTACTTTTTTGAGATGAGAAAACGTAGAGAAAAAGTTTGGGTCACCTATAAGCCCGAAAGCTACAGTGCCTTTTCTTGCCTCTTCTGCCACCCTGTCAGCATTTTCCTTCCAGAGGGAATTGAGAACTTCAATATCTCTTATCATGGGAAACTCAAGGATTTCAGCATCTGCATAAGGAGCCACAAGATCTTTTGCCAGGCGACCTGGCACATATACTTTATCACTGTTTTTCAAAACATCCACTGCTTTAAGGGTCAGAAGTTCAGGGTCTCCAGGACCAAGTCCTACTCCGATTAACATGCTATCACTCCATAAATTATAAAAATAAACGTAAAGAAGATTTAAATTATAAGACAATTTTCAGTTTTGCTTTTTTCCAACAACTATGTATACCGGGTTTTCAGGTTTGAACATTGTTTCTCCTGCAATTGGTGCACTTCTCGAAACCGAAATATGGACCACTTCATCAAAAATTCCAAGTTTTTTCATTGTCTCAATTGTCTTGACAACCGTTTCTATTCGGACAGCATTTACCACAATACTTCGAGCTTTTTTCTGAACAAGGATCTCAAGTATGGAATCAATATTTTTTGTTCCGCCGACAAAGGCGCAGTCTATGAAATCTGTAAAACTTTCCGAATTTAGCAGATCTGAGGCCTCTCCAGCTAAAATCCTGGCATTTTCAATATTGAAATTTTTAAAATTTATTTCAGTGGCTTTCAGAGCCTCGCTTCGGGCATCTATTGCATAGATAGTGAGGTTTCGGGCAAGCTTTGCGGCTTCAATCGATACCGATCCCGTACCACAGCCTACATCTGCAAACCTATCTCCGTCCCGCAGCCCGAGTTTGGAAAGGGACACAGCAATGATTTCAGGTTTTGTCGGACCGCCGCTAACACTTACTATTTCGAACATGTTTACCTCGGGATTAAGTAAAGTAAATATATAAAATGTAAATAAATATATTCCGATGTAATCTTTAATTTTATTTACTAATCTGCTTATTAACTAGGGCTGGAAAATACGCGTTATTCAGAGATAGTTATACTTATACAAACATTTAATCAAATTTTTAATTATATCACGTTTCTAATTATATCACGTTTCTAATTAAATCCTATTTTTTAATCAGCCCGAATATAAATATAATTTGCTGTAGATATACCTTATTATCGACAAGAAGGGCAAGATAGGAAAGTAAACTTTCGTGAAACTGCTTAATAGGAAGGTAAAACTTCTGCAAGAAAACTTTAGACTAATTCATATATTAATTTTAAATAGACTTTTCTCATGAAATATCAGAGAGTTTTGTTGAATAAAATAGGAGAAATGTCTCCTGTTCTCTTTATAAGGTAAAAGCGTAACACAGTACTATGAGCGTAATAAATATATGAATTGAAACAGAAAAATACATTGAGTGTTTTGAAAGAAAGAGATTTTAACTATAACGACATATTATAATTTAAACATCGTCATATAACGTAAGATAAGACCTCAAAATATAATTTAAGGTATTGTTTCGGAGAACAGCAGTAGGTGTTCCCTTAAAAGAATGTTTTTCAAACAAGAAGTTAGAGTTCTTAGGTTAAACACAATTAATTTTCTGATCTGTATACCGAAAATATGTCTTTTTCACAGGAAACCCTTGCAGTGAAAGCCTGCTCTCTCTTTGCAGAGCCCTGCCGCCTGAAAGAAAGGAGGAAAAGTGATGAAAATTTACGAATCATATGAAGATCTGCCCAAACTAAAGCTGCCTTATGGAAACGATGTGTACATAAGTGACAGTACCATTCGTGATGGTTCCCAGATGCCGGGAATCGTCCTGAGCAGAGAGCACAAGCTCCAAATATATGAGTATCTCCACGAGATAGGAATTGAAAAGCTCGAGGCCTTTGTATTCAATAAGAGGGATAGAGATGCTGTAGATCTAATGTTTGATATAGGATATGAGTTTCCCGAAATTACAGGTTGGGCAAGAGCTTCAAGAGCTGATATAGATAAAATTCTTGAGGTTGACGGAATTAAAGAAACCGGGATTCTTATGTCTGTATCGGACACGCATATTTTTTCCAAAATGAAGCTTTCAGGCAGGGCAGAAGCCGAAGAGAAATATCTGGATGCTCTCCAGTATGCAGTGGATCACGGACTTCGAACACGGGCTCATCTTGAAGATATGACAAGAGCAGATAATTATGGTTTTGTTTTCCCTTTAGTTGAAAAAATTATGGAGATTGATCCCAACTGTATTATTCGGGTCTGTGATACTGTCGGTTACGGGATGCCTTTCGTCAGTATCGATGAGCCATATGGAATTCCGAAAATCGTGCAACATCTCAAAAAAGAGATAGGGGTAAAGAATATAGAGACCCATATTCATGATGACTACGGATTCGGGTCAGCAAGTTCCATTGCAGGCTTCTGGCATGGAGCCAACTGGACAAGCGTAACTTTCCTGGGTATAGGAGAACGTGCAGGAAATAGTGAAATGGAAAAAATCTTACTTTTCCTGGAAGATAGAGTAGAAGGTTTTAGTAAGTACAACCTTGAACCGGTTACCCGTTTTGCTGCATTCATGGAAAAGGAACTTGGGCTTCGCGTTCCGAGAAACAAGGCTGTTGTCGGGAAAAATATTTTTGCCCATGAGTCCGGAATACATGCTGCAGGCGTTCTCAAAAATCCTTTTAACTATGAACCCTATCCTCCAGAATTAGTAGGAGGAAAGAGACTCCTGCTTATAGGAGATTCTTCAGGTCTGGAAGTTATTCGTTATAAGGTTCAGGAGACCTTAAACGACCTTCTTGATATTGAAACCATTGTGGAAAAAGATGACCGCAGACTTCTGAAAATTCAGAATGAAATCCAAAACCTCTATGATAATGAAGAAAGGGTTTCATCTATATCGGATGAAGAACTTCTTGCTTACGTCGAAAGATATTTCCTTTACCAGCCTATCTGCAGTCCAGGACGTTCAGGTCGGGGAAAATTGAAAAATAAAGTAAAGATAGCTAATTCTGAGGAAGAAAAACTGAAGGAATAAAAGAAGGAATTTCCTTCAGTACCTTTTTATTTGAGAATTTCTGCCGTATATTTCGCAATCTCACCAGCCATCTGACTGAGTTTTGCACTACCTCTGAGATCGTAAGTTACATACTTACCTTCGGAAATTACACGGTTTGTAGCCTTAAATATTGCTTCGGACTTTTCCTTTTCGCCAAGGTAATCAAGCATCCATGCTCCTGCAAGTACGGTCGCCACAGGGTTAACCTTGTCCTGGCCTGCATACTTTGGAGCGGAACCGTGAGCGGGCTCAAACATTGCGAAAGAGTCTCCTATATTGGCAGAGTAAATCAACCCAATACTACCCACAAGGGCCGAGCATTCTTCACTGATTACGTCCATAAAGAGGTTTGTAGAAAGAAGGATCTTTTTATTGAATATCTGCGGGTTCTTTATCAGTTGCTGGGCAATGTTGTCTATGTGATAAGGCCAGATTTCGATATCCGGATAATTCTGCCCAACTTTTTCTACTTCTTCTAAGAAAGAGCCACAGGTCAACTTAAGAATATTGCTCTTATGGATAGGCACAACAGCATCATAGCCTCTTCTCTTTGCTTCCTCGAAAGCATAGCTGGCTATCTTTTTGGATGCAGTACGTGTAATTTTACGGATTGCAATTGAAACGTCATCTGTAAGCTGGATTTCCTCTCCAATATAAAGGCCTTCTGTGCCCTCGCGCACACAAACCATTTCCACGTCTCCAAGAGGAGCACTTGAGTTGGGGAAGGTCTTGATTGGTCTGACATTTGCATAAAGATTATACTTACTCCTTATAGATACAGCTACACTTCTTGGAGAGCCTATTCCTCCTGGTGTGGTTGTCGGTCCTTTAAAACAGGCATCTGAACTGTCAAGGATTTCCCATGTCTCGTTCGGAATAAGGGAATTGCCTCCATTCTTTTCCCACCAGCTGGCTCCTGCCTCACACATAACAAATTCGACGTCTGTGCCAGCGGCTTCTGTAACTTTAAGCATTGCGTCTACAAGCTCGGGGCCTACCCCATCACCTTTGATTACTGCTGCGGTTTTACTCATAATTATCACCAGATCTACAGGGTTCCTATTTAAAGAACCGTAGCGACTGAAAAGCTAAAAAAGGGGAACTTTTCAAATTCAGTAAGAATAATTAGATCTTCCAGCGTACTCAACGTAAGGCTATATATTTCAAGTTTTGGGTAATTAATAATATGCCGAGCAATATCTAAAGTGAAATTGTATCCTATAAAAAAGTGAAATTGTATTCCATACATAGACACCTGTGAACATTTCAAGAAATCTAATCAAAATTTTAAGGAAATGCCGTTTCAAACTTGTCCGGAACTTCATACCTTTGAGGAATGAAAATGCCTGCAAAAATACCTATTACCGATAATCACATGCATATCGATTCTAGAGCCAGAGGACTTGAAGCAGTAAAAGATTTCAAGAACTCCGGAGGAACTCATATAATTCTTGTCACCAAACCCAGCTGGTCGTTTGGAATAACGGTCAAAGAACCTGAAGATTATCTTAAAGTTTTTGACGAAACAATAGAAATAGCATCAAAAATCAGGGAGCTTGGAGTTGGAGCTTTTCCCGTACTAGGAGTCCATCCTGCAGAAATCTCAAGGCTTACAGAGTATATGGAACTGCAGAAAGCTACAGAAATCATGAAGAAAGGGCTCGAATTTGCCTCCGGATACGTTGAAAAGGGGCTTGCCGTTGGGATAAAGTCAGGGCGCCCTCACTATCCGGTGTCTGCAGAAGTCTGGGCAGCTTCGAATGAGATTATGGAGTATGCTTTTTCCCTGGGAAAAGAACAGGATTGTGCAGTCCAGCTTCATACTGAAAGCGTGGGAGAGCCTGAGCTTCAGGACATAGCAAAAAGAGCAAGAAAAACAGGAATTAAAATGTACAAAGTTGTCAAACACTACTCTCCGCCTCTGGTAAAAACCTGTGAGGAACTTGGGCTTTTTCCGGGGGTGATCTCGGTCAAAGGAGCAATAGAACATGCGCTTGAAGAAGGGACCAGGTTCATGATGGAAACGGATTACATTGATGATCCTGACAGACCAGGTGCGGTACTTGGCCCGAAAACAATTCCCAGAAGAACCATAAAGCTGATGGAAACGTATGGGGAAGAGCCTTTCTGGGTCATTCATAAAGAAAACCCTGAAAAAGTATATGAGATTGAAATTGAGCTTTAAAGCCTCAGGAATGAGAAATCAGACAAAAAAGAGACAGAACGGGAAAGATAACACGTATTTATGAAAAGACAGAACAGGAAAGATAACACGTATTTATGGAAATAACGACTAAACAAATTTTAAAAAAGAACTTAATATAAGAAGGTTTAAAGCAAAAACATTTTAAACCATAAAAAAGCACGTAAATGTAGAGGGTGAAGGAGATTCAAAAAAAGCCTTCGAATTAAACCCTCTGTTGTTTCTGGAAGGAGAACGCTGCCAAAAACCAGGCGCTGCTGCATGAACAGAGCCTGCAGTTGAAATTTACTTTGTCTTATTCTATTTTGAGATTTATTTCTCTTTATCTTCTTTGAAATTTATTTTTTCTTTATCTTCTTTGAAATTTATTTTTTCTTTATCTTCTTTGAAATTTATTTTTTCTTTATCTTCTTTGAAATTTATTTTTTTTCTTTATTTTCTTTAAAATTTATTTTTTTCTTTATTTTCTTTAAAATTTACCTTCTTTTCTTTATCTTCTTTGAAATTTACTTTCTTTTTATTTTCACTATATCTCCGAGGGTCATATCTTTCTTCATGTGAGAAACTTCCTGTTCCGATCCCTCGACACGTTCCGTAAGTTTGACATTAAGAGCGTGTTCGAGTTTCTTTCTGACGGAATCCTCTGGCACGATTTCGCTACGTTCTATCTTTTTGATCAGAGATACTTTTTCTTTGATATTTTCAGCCAGGTCTTCCTGAGACCAACCTTTCGCTTCTCTGGCATCCCGGATAATCTGATCATAGTTGTCCAGGAGTTCATCTTTCAAAATATCGAAAAAGTCCTTTTTTGGCCTATTTTCGGTTCGTGTTACCGTCCGAACCACCGGAGAGACTTTTCTTGACACGGGAGTTCGCTTATCAACGGGTTTACCGTAAGGAGCGCATTTTTGGCAGACCTGGAGCTCGCTGTTATCAATTGTAATGCATATAGGCTTTCCGCGGATCTCTGCACCACATATTTCGCACTGCATATTGATCACTTCGAAAACGCTATATACGGTATGAACTTAAATATTATTCGGAGCTCCATGACGGAAAGTACCAAAAGTAAGGATGAAAGCATGCGCAGTCACCTTGGTAAGCCCGGACCTGTGTATGACGGAATCGAGCCTGGAGAGCTGGGGGAAGTAACTGAAAGCGTCCAGGACCGAATGAGGCAACTTGAAAGCCGAAACAGTTATCTGGAAGAGCAGTGCAGCCAGATCGAATCCGAGAAGCGTTATCTGGAAAATCAAAAAATAAAGTACGAACGAGAGATCCGAAAGCTGCAGTCTGAACTCGATCGGATGAAGACCTCTCCGCTCATCATTGGTACGGTCATTGACGTAATTAAGAACGATAGGATAATTGTCCGAAGTAGCAACGGACCTCAATTTCTGGTTAATGTCTCACAATATATCGATGAGAAAAAACTGTTGCCAGGGGCAAAGGTTGCCCTGAACCAACATACGCTTGCCATTGCCGAGGTTATTCCTTCTACGGAAGAACCTTTTGTTGCTGCAATGGAAGTCCTTGAAAGCGTAGAAGTGGACTATGACCAGATCGGCGGTCTCGATGAGCAAATCCAGGAACTTCAGGAAGCTGTCGAACTTCCTCTCATTGAGCCGGAACGATTTGCCCGGATAGGTATCGAGCCTCCTAAGGGAGTTCTTCTTTATGGACTTCCGGGAACAGGTAAAACTCTGCTTGCGAAAGCTGTAGCTCACAGAACCAATGCAACCTTTATTAGAGTTGTAGGCTCTGAGCTCGTGCAAAAATACATTGGGGACGGTTCCAAACTCGTAAGAGAAATCTTCGAAATGGCCAGGAAAAAGTCTCCAAGTATTATTTTCATTGATGAGCTGGACTCAATTGCTGCAAGGCGTTTGAATGAAACGACTGGGGCAGACCGTGAGGTTCAGAGGACGCTTATGCAGTTGCTGGCAGAAATGGACGGCTTTGACAAAAGAAAAAATATCAGGATTATTGCAGCAACAAACCGTCCTGATGTCCTTGACCCGGCAATTCTCAGGCCAGGTCGCTTTGACAGGCTTGTCCACGTCCCTATGCCCGGAGTAGAGGCAAGAGGAAAGATTCTTAAAATTCACTGTGAGAAAATGACTCTTGCAGGAGATATTGACTTTCAGAGACTTGCAAAAGCTACCGAAGGAATGAGTGGAGCGGATCTGAAGGCAATCGCCACCGAAGCAGGTATGTTTGCGGTCAGGAAAGACAAAGAACTGATTGAGATGGAAGATTTCCTCGAAGCAGTGGATAAAGTCTCTGTGGCTGCAGATACACAGAAAATGATGCCTGCCGTTAGTCTCCCTGAAACCATGTTCGTGTAAAAAAGTTTCCGGTAAACCGAATAAAAGCCATCGGATGGCTCATTTTTATCTTGGTTTATTTTTACTTTAGCCTGAGATAAAGAGGTTTTACCGGAAAATTGAAAATTTCCTGGAAAAGTTTTTTATTAGAAGGCACATAATGGAAACCGACAAACTATTTTTGTAATCCATACATAGAAGTACCTGTGAATTCAGATTTTCATATCAAGCCCGAAATTCGAATTTTAGGTATAGACGATTCTGCGCTTTTCAATGAAAAAGTGATGATAGTCGGGGCTGTTTTTCGGGGGGGAAATTGGATTGACGGAGTCCTTCGGTCGGAAATCACAAAGGATGGGCTTGATGCTACTGAAGTTATCTGTAGAATGATAAAAAAGAGTAAATATTACGGCCAGATAAGAACGGTTATTCTCGATGGAATCACTTATGGAGGCTTTAATGTTGTCGATATACAGATGCTTTACAGGGAAACCGGAATTCCCATAGTTGTAGTTATGCGTTCCTATCCGGATTTCGAAAAAATAAAATCCGCTCTCAAATATTTCTCAGATGGAGCAGAACGATGGACGATTATAAAACGAGCTGGGAAAGTAGAAAGAATATCAGGAGAAAAGAGTCCGATTTATATTCAGAGAGCAGGCATAGGTATAGAGACTGTTAAAAAGATTATTCAGCTTACCTCAATAAGAAGCAATATTCCTGAACCATTGAGGGTTGCTCACTTGATTGCAACAGGTATTATCTTGGGAGAGTCCAGAGGAAAAGCATAATTGCTTTTAATAAAAGAGAAAGGTAAAAATACAGGGAAGGCTTCAGAAAAATAAAATAAACACTAAAAAATATACAATTTGATCAAAGAAATTAATAAAGATTCGGACTTATAGTAAATAATACCAGGTAATAATAGCCATGGGAGAAAAACCTGAAGTTAAGCAAGAAAGTATAAGAATTTAATGAAATTATTAAACAAATACATTATAAGTTTAAAGGCTTGAACAGGAAAACTATTAAATTGGAAACTGTATATTTGATGGTTAAAACACACATTTACCCTCTAAAAATACATTTATTTTTTAATACCAGTTAAAATTATCCCATAGGATGGAGGAAAACAGTAGTATGAGATCCATTGTGGAAGAAGCCCTTGCTCGATCTGCTCAGGAAGGACGTGCTGGGCAGAGAGAGTACTCAAATTTAGATTACTCTAACGTAGTAGACTCAGATGTTGACGCCGAACTCGAAGAGATTCTCAGAAGCCTTAAAACAACTATCAAAGTGATAGGGTGCGGAGGCGGCGGTTCAAACAGCATCCAGCGCATGATGGGTGAAGGAATACAGGGAGCTGACCTTATTGCCTTGAATACCGATGCCCAGCATCTTCTTCATATACGCTCCGGCAAAAAGATTCTTATCGGAAAAAAGAAAACCCGTGGACTTGGAGCCGGCAGCCTCCCTCAGATTGGAGAAGATGCTGCAATCGAAAGTATTGACGAAATTAACAACGTTGTCGAAGGTTCTGATATGGTCTTTATTACCGCAGGTCTCGGAGGAGGGACCGGCACAGGATCAGCACCTATAGTAGCTGAGGCTGCCAGAGATGCAGGAGCCCTTACGATTGCAGTCGTCACCCTGCCCTTCAGTGTGGAAGGTCATGTACGCAGAACCAATGCTGAAGCCGGTCTTGAACGCCTTAGAGATGTTGCAGACACGGTAATAGTGGTTCCCAACGATAAGCTGATCGAAGTAGTTCCGAGGCTCCCGCTTCAGGCTGCCTTTAAAGTATCAGATGAAGTTCTTATGAGAGCCGTAAAGGGTATTACCGAACTGATCACAAAGCCTGGACTCGTAAACCTTGATTTTGCAGATATTCGAACTGTTATGCAGAACGGAGGCGTTGCAATGATAGGGCTTGGGGAATCCGACGGGGAAAACAAAGCTGTAGAATCAGTACAGAAAGCTCTACGCAGTCCGCTTCTTGACGTCGACATATCAGGTGCAACTTCTGCTCTTGTTAATGTGGTTGGAGGCCCTGACATGACAATTTCGGAAGCTGAATCTGTGGTTCAGGAAGTTTATAGTCGGATAGACGCAAATGCCCGCCTGATTTGGGGTGCACAGGTTGACCCTGATCTCGAGCAGACCGTGCGTACTATGATCGTGGTTACTGGAGTAACATCCGCTCAGATTTACGGTCACGGAAACGACAAAGACATTACCTTTAAATATGGAATTGATTTTGTAGAGTGATCATACAGAGACAAAAGGGACTAAAATCTTCGGTTGGAGAAAAATACTGTTTTCCTCTCTTTAATATAAAAATAAGGGATAGGAATAAAAACCAATCGAAAACTATTTTTATGGTAAATGCCGTATGGTGCCGATACAATTCGGTATCAAAAAAGAAATATTTTTACTGACGCGGTTAAAACTTTGGAATATAATACAAGTCTGGCATCGAAATCTTTTGACATTTTAAAAGTCGTGTCAGTGATATCTTCATATAATAGGAATTAATAATATAAACCGCCCGTTCCTTCCTTAATATAAATCCGGAAATTCCATATTTAGGAAAAGTGAATTTCGGGAATGGAAAACCCATAGGAAGAACTCTAGGCAAAAATTAAAGAAAGATAACTCGAATAAAGAAAACCTGGATGTGAATTGATGGTAGAATCCACGTTTGAACCGAAGATAACTACAGAAAGCGTTGGTCAGGTAATCCGGGCACACCTGAGAGTCCTGAAACTTACTAGAAAACCGTCCAGGGAAGAGTTCTTGACCATTGCCAAAGTTGCAGGTGTTGGCATTCTGGCTGTGGGAGCAATGGGATTTATAGTATACGTACTGTTGACAATGTTGCCCCAGTGGGTGGCCAAATGAGTGAGGATTCACAGATATTTGTAATCAAAACCACGGCAAACCAAGAAAGGTCGGTTGCAACAGCCCTTGCCAGGATTTCGAAAAAGGAGAAGCTGGATATAAGGGCAATTCTGGCTCCTGATGAGCTAAAAGGATATGTCTTGGTCGAGGCTCCTAAACCCGGAATTGTAGAACTGGCAATCCAGACTATTCCCCATGCAAGGGCTCTTGTGAAAGGGAGCTCTTCAATTACTGAAATTGAGCATTTCCTTAAACCCAAACCAACAGTGACAGGGATCAAGGAAGGGGCTATAATTGAGGTCACTTCAGGACCCTTTAAAGGCGAGAAAGCCCGGGTCAAAAGAGTTGATGAAGGGCATGAGGAAATTACTGTGGAACTGTTCGATGCTGTGGTTCCGATTCCCATCACGATTCGTGGCGATACTGTAAGAATACTTAAAAAAGAGAATGAGTGAAGTCCACATCAAGATGGAAAAATACCGAAAATTCCAGCTTATTAATTAAGATCGCCAGTACTCAAGTGGATCTAAATGGATCTACAACATTATACTTATTAAAACCGGTGAGACTCAGATGACAAGTATTGTTGAAGCACTTGTCCCCGGAGGAAAAGCAAATCCTGGACCACCTTTAGGTCCGGCACTTGGTCCTCTCGGGGTCAACATAAAAGAAGTGGTCGAAAAGATCAATGAGAAAACCAGGGACTATAACGGTATGCAGGTTCCTGTAAAAGTAATTGTTGACGACAAGAAAAATGTCGAGATCGAAGTAGGTACTCCACCCACTGCATCCCTTATTATGAAAGAGCTAGGGATCCAAAAAGGGTCAGGAAATGCAGGAAGCGAAGTTGTCGGAAACCTCAACATTTCGCAGGTTGCAAAGATTGCCCGCATGAAGAAAGAAGACGTACTTTCTTATGATCTCAAGGCAACAATGAAAGAGGTAATGGGTACCTGTGTCCCTATGGGCGTGACCGTAGAGGGAGTTAAGGCTAAAGACAGCCAAAAGGCACTCGATCAGGGCAAGTTCGATGATCTGCTTGCCGGTGAGGAGTGGTAAACCTTTCCATTCCCTTTACTATTTAATCCGGAATTTCGTCCATCACCAATAGTTTTAAATTGGATAGCACTAATAGCTCAAGAACCTTGTATATCTTTGCAATAAATAAAAAAGACAGTAGTTGTAGGCAGTTGTTAGTTGCTTATTGTTAAGAATACAGAATAATCCGGATTAATGGGAAAGCCCTAAAACCAACCGTAGTAAGCCGAAAAGGCTGCTTGGACATGTAGTTCAAACACTACGGGGAGGAACAAGATGGCAGA
>DAQQ01000027.1:15927-18182 GCA_002508465.1 Methanosarcina sp. UBA7
CTGGCGATTAACTTAAAGAATCTTGACATGAACCAACCGAAGAACAGAGTTGATGAAGAAGTAATTCTTCCTCACGGGCTCGGAAAAGAACTGAAGATCGGTGTTTTTGCAAAAGGTGATGTGGGCCTCAGAGCAAAGGCTGCCGGTGCTGCGTATGTTATTTCTGACGTTGAGCTCGACGAACTGGCGGCTGATAAAAACCAAGCCAGGACTCTTGCAAATGAATGTGACCTTTTTATCGCAGAAACCCAGTTTATGCCGATAATTGGTAAGAACCTGGGTATTGTTCTCGGACCCAGAGGGAAAATGCCTATTCCGCTTTTACCTAACAAAGACATAGGCGAACTTATCCAGAGTAAGCAAAATGCGGTCAGACTGAGGTCAAAAGACAAGCTCACTTTCCATGTGCCTGTTGGCCGAAGGAATATGAATCCCGATGACCTTGCTGAAAACATTGAGACTATAGTGTCCAGGCTGGAACGTGTACTGGACAAAGGCAAGCACAACCTGAGAACAGTCTATGTCACGACAACTATGGGAAAATCCGAAAGGGTGGTGTAAATGGCAGAGGAGAAACATCACACGGAGCACGTCCCAGAGTGGAAAAAGAATGAGATCGAAAATATAATAGAGCTCATTCAGTCCCATAAGGTTTTCGGGATGGTCGGAATCGAAGGTATTCTTGCGACCAAGATCCAGAAAATTCGCAGGGACCTTAAAGATGTTGCAGTGCTCAAGGTTTCAAGGAACACCCTTACTGAGCGGGCTTTAAACCAGCTCGGAGAAAGCATTCCCGAGATGAATAAATACCTTGACAAGCAGACTGCTCTGGTATTTACTAATGAAAGTCCCTTCAAACTTTACAAAGTGCTAGAACAGACAAAAACTCCTTCTCCTATTAAAGGAGGCGCAATAGCTCCAGAGGACATTATTGTTCAGAAAGGACCTACCAGTTTCCCACCTGGTCCGATTCTCGGAGAACTCCAGAGTGCAGGAATTCCAGCTTCAATAGACGCAGGAAAAGTTGCAGTAAAGGAAACTAAGGTTGTCTGTAAAGCAGGTGAGGCAGTCCCGCAGAAGCTCGCAACCATGCTGGCAAAGCTGGAGATATACCCTCTCATTGTAGGGCTGGACTTAAGAGCCGCCTATGACAATGGGACGATTTACGAGCCGGAACTCCTTGCAATTGATGAAAGCCAGTACTTCTCTGACATTACCAGAGCAGCCCAGAACGCTTTCAACCTCGCTGTCAACACTGCATACCCGACAAGCGCAACAATCGGCACCCTGCTGGCAAAAGCCTTTGCAGAGTCAAAGAACCTTGGTGTCAATGCTGTCGTGTTTGATTCAGGAGTCATGGACACCTTACTGGCAAAAGCTCATGTCCAGATGACATCCGTTGCATCCAAAGCCGCAGACAAAGATGCAAATGCTGTGGATGACCAACTGAGGGAAGTTCTCGGAGCAGCTGCAAGCGCAGCAGCCGCAGCAGCCAAAGTGCCCGAGAAGAAAGAAGAAGTAAAGGAAGAAGAGGAAGAAGAGAAAGAAGAGGAAGACCACGCCGAAGAAGATGGAATGGCCGGTCTCGGTGCTCTTTTCGGATAAACAAATTACGATAATTAAAATTAGGTGATCAACGATGGAATATATATATGCAGCTCTCTTATTGCACAACGCTGGTAAAGCAATTACCGAAGACGCAATCACTGCCGTTCTCCAGGCAGCAGGTATCGAAGTTAACGACGCTAGAGTAAAGGCCCTTGTCGCAGCCCTTGAAGGCGTGGACATAGAAGAAGCAATTGCAAAGGCCGCATTCGCCGCTCCAGCAGCCGCAGCCGCTCCAGCCGCAGCCGCTCCAGCAGCAGAAGAAGCTCCTGCTGAAGAAGAGAAGGAAGAGGAAGAAGACCACGCCGAAGAAGACGGAATGGCCGGCCTCGGTGCTCTCTTCGGATAAACTCAATAAAACTTTTTGATAACTACAGCTCGCCCTACGGCGAGCATTCTTTTTTTCAATAGAAACTTTTACAGTAGTTTTAATAACGTAGAATTAGCTGATTTTACTTTAGAATTATCTTACTTATTAAAATTCTTATTTTCTAAAAATATTGTAACTATTCGGCCTATTTAAAACAGCATCAATAGCCATCTTTACTAAAGTTCAATTGACAACTTTCTGTAACTGGATTTTCTTATACTGTTGCCTTAGTTTGACAGTATAAACTAAATTTAGTGAGAGGCTTCAATTTTTTGTCAAA
>DAQQ01000048.1:0-13798 GCA_002508465.1 Methanosarcina sp. UBA7
TGACAAAAAATTGAAGCTTGTCAATAAATTTATTTTATACTGTCAAACTAAGGATAAAAACTCGTAAAAATTTTTACTCATGTACAATATCTGTTGTACTATTTCATCTAGAAGTAAAATAAGGTTGAGGAAAAAAGGAATCTTAAAAAATAAATTTCAGAGATTATTTAATCCCTGATGTGGAATATAAATGTTTATAGATGGATTTGAGTAAATTTTGTCAAGACCCTTGAGGTTGCTCTCTAGCTCAAGCTCGTTTTCGGGTATCCCCTGATAGAAATAGTTGGCAGTATCTTTCAGGGTGCTTTCCTCACTGCCAAAATATAATCCACTCCTGAGAAACTCCCTGGTTCTTAGAACTACATAACCTTTGTACTCCGGAAGTTTATTTACATCACCAATTCTGTAATTATCGTAAGATGAGATATTCAACTCCGCGGATTTAGAAGGTATCAGCGGGACATAAAAGAATCTTGAAGCGTAATAATCGGTGTAAACAGACTTAGTTGAGGAATTGACAGGAACATATTTGAAAATATGATTAAATCCGCTTAACTCTTCGGAAGTAAAGTATTCGTGTTTTGCTTCTTGACCGAGAAAACTCGAATCTGAAATACTGTAGACCGAAGAAACTAAAATAAAAATAGAGAACAATAAGGTCACTAATAGAGCGGAGTTCGATTTCTTAGAATACTTAACCATATAATTCCAGAATATGTACAATCCGTATCCCATTATGAAAGCCATAAAGGGACTGACGAAAAGCATAAAGCGATCAACTCTAAAGAGGACTTTGAACTGCCAGATCGTATTGAGGGGATTGGGAATATAAAATATAAGAGTTAACAGAGCAAATAACCCTAGAACGGCAGCATAATTCTTCTTGTAATTTTTCAGAAGAAAACCTATTCCTATCAAGGTGAAGAATAAAAATACCGATTTATCCAGAAGCCCTATTAAATCAATCAAGCTTTCCTGAAGAACTTCCGAACCTCCGGCAGTTAAAACTACAGAATCCAAAAACTGACTCTGCAAACGGGGAGCCAGGCTCCTCTGTACAAACACATATGCTACGAAGAACCAGTAAGCGGAAAAAATAACATTAAGCAATATAAAGAAGGGTTTGCTGATATAGCTATTATTTCCTATTACATATTCCGATGCAAGAAGAATAATCAGCAATAGAACAAGCTGTGGAAGGGAAACATTGTGAACTAAAGTTAAAAAAACTGCAACAATTACTGAGAGAGTTTTTAAGGATAATTTATCCTTTTTGAAATTGACACTGTAAATCAAGTACAATAATACAACGAACATTATGAATGCCATTGTGCGGGTGATTACGTTTGTACCATAATAAAGCACGGTAGAACTTGCGGAGAACAGTACGCACGAGAGGAGTGAGATCTGCCTGTTGTTTGTTATATAGTTAATAAGGTAATAAAGGAAAATAATAGTTATTGCATAGACAGGTGCAGTTACCAGAAAAAGTGAGTTCTTTACGCTTATTCTCAAAATCTCAGCAGCTTCTGCAATAAACACGTGATAAAGAGGGAAGTAAGCGTAATCGCTTAAGGAGGTCGGAATTGTTTTCCCGGTCAGTGCAGTGACTTCCGAAATAAAAATATGGGGCAGAATGTCTGTGGTACCGACATAGAAATCATAATTTAAAGTCACACTGAATATTAAATTAAGCGCGATTAAGACAGATTCAGCTAGAACAAGGGAAGGGTTTACGTCTTCAGAGAAAATTTGGAAGAATACAGACAGATAAAGTCCTAAAATAAAGAAGAAATAGTACAGAGGTCTGCTTCCTGGAGACAGCATAAGTACAACTAGGGAACCAATATAAAATGTCCCAAAAAGGTACGTAAGGGACTTTGTACTCAATGATGGGAAGATATCTATATCATGTAAACTTACATCTTTTTTGTAAATAAATAATATGAAAAGACAGGAAAGTATTGCAGGTACTCCTGTAAATAGCCCCCGAAGTGCATAACCGAACTTTTCGGTTGCAAACATCCATAAGAACGCGAATATTACTGCGAAAATGATAGCTAACGGAAACAGAAAAGAAATTAACCTCATTAAACGGTTATTATCTAATCCGGGTCCTGCTTCTTTGCTTAATCCGAACATACTATCTCCATGTCGTTAAATAATCATAGTTTCATGAGTTCAGTAAACCTGGTATCCAAAAAGCTGTGTTTCAAAATCAATGAGAGTTCATCAGGGCTTTATTGATTAAGAATATTTTGCCCTGAAAAGCCGCCCATATACTCAAGTGTTTCGGTTGCTTTTTTACTATATGAACGAATAAGTCTGTAATCATTAAACATTATCCGAGCAGGAACGGGTTTTTGAGATAAGAGGAGAATTTGTAAAGCTGTACAAAAATCCTAGCCCATAAGCGATGTGTTGCACAGGAATTATAAAAAA
Source organism: Methanosarcina sp. UBA7 (assembly GCA_002508465.1). GTDB lineage: Archaea > Halobacteriota > Methanosarcinia > Methanosarcinales > Methanosarcinaceae > Methanosarcina. The sequence continues at coordinate 2,443 of DAQQ01000048.1, forward strand.
GGCAAAAAGACCGTATTTTGATTTCATTTTGTAGGCAACCTGAATTGAGGTAACAAAGACAAGAATAAAATACACGGCCGTAAGTGCAAGAAGAAGCAGGCTTGGAGTAGAGTACTTTATAGAAGCAATAAGCAAAGCAACTGCAAACACGATGGCAATTGAAGGCAAAAAAGCATACCAACGAACAAATTCTCCATGCTTTTTGAAAAGTTCTGCCATCCACATGCCATATTTAAACATCCTTACGGAAAAGGATTTGAGAGTTCCTCTTCTATGGTGCAAAACCTGCGCGTTCGGGATATACAAAAATTTGTTACCTTTCTTACCAATTCTGTAGTTAAGATCTCCGTCCTGACCTACCACAAACCGCTCATCAAAACCTCCAACTTCCTGAATTGCAGCTTTTTTGTACATTGCATTGCAGTTAGGAAGAGAGCCAACATAATGTTTTTTTGTGGAGTTTTTTGACTGAGCCGAGCCTCCTGACCCCAAGAAAGATTCCTGGGCATAACCCACCACCCTGCCAAATACAGGATCAGTGTCAAAGATCAGGTTCGGGCCTCCAAAACACACAACGTCCTCTGGAGAGGCTTGCATTTCACGAACAAGAGTTTTCAACCACAGAGGATCGACCTTGCAATCTCCGTCAGTAAAGGCAACAAGTTCTCCCCTGGCATTCTTCACACCAAGGTTTCTTGCCGCAGCTACATTCTTTCTTTCATTTAAAAGAAGCTTGATAGGATATTTCTGTACTATATCGCTTGTTTTGTCGGTGGACATGCCATCAACGATAATAATTTCATAAGAATCTTTTGGGTAGTCTAGATTAAGAAGTGACTCAATACATTCTTCAATGAATTTTTCTTCGTTACGAATACCTACTATGACTGAAACAAAAGGGAATCTCATACAAATTGACCCCGTTTTAACATTATTGTTTTCGGATATGCTCATTTAAAAATATCATCCTTGAAATGGCATGCAGTATTATTCCAGTAAACACCATGAAGGCTCCTATAACCGTCAGCATTACCATAAGGAGTGTTGGCCCGAAGCGCAAGGATCCTCCCAGAAGAAAGTCCTGTAAAAATATCAGTCCCATAAGAAAGCCTGTAGATGTCATAATCAGGCCAGGAACGGAGAAATAATACAGAGGCCGTCTGTACTCCATATCTTTAAGGATGCGGAATAGGACTCTGGGTCCATGTATGAAAGGATGCTCACTTGAGCAGTCCTCAAGATCATACCTGCAATGGATTTCCACTTCAGTAAACTTCAGTTTGTAATCTTTGGCCTGAATCAAAATTTCAGAGCCCGCAGACATATCTGTACCATTTAAATTTATTTTTTCGATAGCTTTTTTTCCATAAGCTCTAAAGCCGCTCTGAGAATCGGTTACATTCAGACCGCCTGCAATATATGTTGCGATATCAAGGACTTTCATCCCGAATTTGCGGTAAACAGGAACATTTTTACCGTTGCCATTGACAAATCTTGAGCCAATTACCAGATCAAAACCATCTCTTAAAGGTTCAAGAAGCTTGGGAATTTCGGAGGGGTCATGTTGACCGTCAGAGTCAATTATGACCATAGCATTTGCATCGAGCTTACGGGCGGTTTCAAAACAGTTCCTGAGGGCTGCTCCATATCCCTTATTTATTTCATGACGAACTACATAGGCGCCAAGAGATTCGGCGATATCGACAGTATTATCGGTACTTCCATCATCTACAACTACTACTCTGTCGACGTATTTTTTGCAACCCTTGATAACATCTGCAATGGCATGGGCTTCGTTATAGGCAGGCATGGCTGCAATCGTAATGGCCATATGCAATCATCTACCTCTTTGAAGATAAAGGTAAGAAGTCTCCTTGGTAACATAGTTTATTATAGAAGAATCAGTAAAAATTCCAAATTCTGCAAATATATTTTTCAGAGTCATCGCTCCACAATTTTTAGAGGGTTTCAAAAGGTCTTTTACGACTACGTTTACAGAGAATCAGTTAGGGAAATTGTTCTCCTCTTTTTACCTAAAAGAAGGAACATAAATACTCCGTAAGTGAGTCACAGCGTTTAATACAAGACCTGTATCTGTTTTAATAGACGAGATATATAAGCGTTTAGACACAAAAAATAATTAATCAGTAACTTCGGAGATGAAAAACCGTTAAATCTATATGAAGTGCCTGTTAATCGGAATAGTGGCTTAAAAGGCACCAATTATTTACTGGTGTAAGAGAATAATAAAAGAAAAAATTACACAGATATAAGAACTCAAGGATTTCCTTGTATATGTCAGTGTTCATAACCCTGCAGACTCAACCCCTGCGAACTCAACCCCGAAAATGTATTTAAAAAATTAAAGAGATGGGGACTCAAAAGACTAAAACTTCTTTAAAAGAAAGAGAAAAAAGGGAAAAGTATTTTAAATAAAACTCAGGAAAAGGGAAAGATATTTTATATAACTAAGTAATTGAGTAGATCGGGTTAAAACATTCTTGAAAACGAATATAATTCAGGAAATATATTCTGCTAAATCAGAAGAAAACCGAGATTAAAACTCGGACAACTTTCACCTTTCCGGCGCACCTCTTCGCAGTTGAAGATTAAAAGCCGGTGAGAGGAAATCGGAAGGTTTCCGAAAAACCTCATAGGGAACAGAGAAATTGGCAGATTAGCCCGAATAACGAAAAGGCTGGGAAGCCAAAAAACATAAAACCGTTTTATGAGGAGTTATATGGCCGGAAACCAGAAGTTCCCATCTGACCTGTTGTTAGTAGCAGGCCTTGTAATTCTTATGGACATTTTCGTATTAATTCCTGTACTTAGCGGAAGTATTATTCGCACAGCTCTTGGTCTACCCCTAATACTCTTCCTTCCAGGATATGCTCTCATAGCTATGCTTTTTCCGGAAAAAGGCGGACTTGAAGGGATGGAGAGGATAGCTCTTTCTGTTGCAATGAGCGTCTCAGTTGTGCCTTTGATAGGGCTTGCACTCAATTATACCCCCTGGGGAATCAAGGAGATGCCTCTCATTACAAGTGTCTCCATATTTACCCTAATTGTGTTGGCAATAGCATACGTTAGAAGAAACTATCTACCTGCAGACAGAAAATTTGAGGTTCCTTTCAGGGCTCTTACCCTAACCCTGCTATTAGGAATTACAGGAAAAACGGAATCAAAGACTGAGAAAAACCTCAGGATAATTCTAATTATTTCTTTCCTTATCTTGATAGGAACTGGAATTTACGTCATTCTGGTACCTCAGGATAAAGAAACATATACGGAGTTCTATGTCCTTGGAACCAACGGGACGGCTAACAACTATAAAACAGATTATATACAGGGAGAAAGCGGGACCTACTTTATAGGAATAACAAATAATGAGTATAGAACAATGGACTATACAATGGAAGTAAGACTCGAAAATCAATCGCTGCCCCTTCCGGAAAATCTGCAGCATATAAGGCTTGCCAATAATAAAACCCTGGTAGAGCCTCTTAAGATTACGCCTTCTGTTGAAGGAGAGAATATGAAGCTTGAGTTCCTGCTCTTCAATGAAACTGAAAAGAATATACCTTACAAAGATCTGCACCTCTGGATAAACGTTGGAGAGGAGGTGTGAGGATGGGAGCATTTGAGAGTGCTAACGTGGAGGCCCCGGAAGGCATAAAAACGGAGATATCTGAGGATCTGAAGGAAAAAACACCTGAGATAGAAAACAAATGGGTTTATCTATCAATCCCGATTGTAGCTATCGCTCTTGCTGAACTGATGATATATTCGGGAAGAAAACTCGAAGCTATGGAAATATATGCATTAGTTCTGCTCGGGCTTTCCTTATCCATAATATATATAAAAAACAAGGATATTCAGAAAACCTATCAGAGTTTTCTCCTTCTACCGCTCCTGCGTCTGGTGGATTTTTCAATGCCTCTTTTCTATGAAGAGAAACTTTACAACCTTATTTTCATATACTGTCTTATGGCAATTCCTGTAAGCATTGCAGCTATTAATCAGGAGTTCACTAGCACGCAGCTTGGGATAACTTTCAAAAAAATAGGATTATATATTCCATTATCAGTATTTATGGGCCTTTTATTAGGAGCAGGAGAATATATCATAGTCGGAAAAAACCCCCTTATTCAAGATCTTTCAATCCTTAACCTCCTGAGTCTCACCATAATTATGGTCCTTCTTGTGAGCCCTATAGAGGAGATGATCTTCCGATCAATCCTGCAGAATCGATTAGAAACAGTATTAGGCGGCCGGAAAGCGCTAATAGTTACAAGTATTTTATTCGGGTTAATGCATTCAGGATATGGGAGCGTTTACGAGATATTTTATATAACTTTAGTAGGTGCTGTTATAGGCTACCTGTTTTACGGAACCCGAAGCCTACCGCTTGTTGCATTAATTCATGGGTTTATGAATGTATTCTTTTTCGGGATTATTCCCCTTCTCCTTTAACTCTCTATGTCCATTAACATGTTCCGAAAAAAAATAGCTTAATCAAAGGAAATTAAACCAACGGCGAAAGCCTCGATATAGTCGGGAACTTTTTTCTGGGCTATTCTCGATAATATAGTCAGAAAAACTCACTCATGTTTCTATAATAATGGAAATACAGAACAAAGTAAACATTAACAGTTCCCCATGCTTTTCGCATTTTTCATATTTTTCAGAATTAACCAGAGAGTTGATACATGAACTGTATTCCACTATAATAAAAAATAAACGAAACTCATCAACTGCCGAGTATAATTGAAATTGCCCTCTACAGCAGAAACTGAGTCAGTTACGATTTTTAAAAAGGCATTATTAAAAAGAGTATTATTAAAAAAATGTTATTATATTTAGAAGTTACTTCTTGAGACAAGACCACTGTTACTTGCCTATAATTCAGTTCTCATGGAAACAGAGTGGAGTGAAAATGTCAGTACACTGTAAAGCCGCAAAACTCTGTCGAGATAGAAATCGAGCGGACACTTGGACAGCAGCCCGCTGAAAATTCATTGAAATAGTGCAACAACCTTGAAGAGAATGATTGCACCAAAGGAAAACATCAGTGGAATAATTCCCATATTCAAAGAAACCTTTACCGTACTTCCCCAATGTTTCGATGCAGGAAGGAAGTCCCTGAGCAAAAGCAATAAAAGTAAAACTGCCGCAGCCACAGACGCGCCTTCAGGAATTCCCGGTGTTACGGTAGTTACTGAGAGCATGCCTGAAGAAACGGAGTTAGACGTGATTAAACTTGTAAGAATAGTCAGCACTCCTCGAGTTGATTAGCATATTACAGGAACAAATACGCGATAAGATATAAAAATCCTCCTCATACAAATTGATAAACATCAGGATAGAAAGGATTAAACTCGAATCTTAGAAAAAAGTAGGAAGTTCCCTTAATAGATAACGAAAATACTGTAAGTTTGAGTTCGCAATCAAAGAATCAAAATTATATTGTAAAGTTGTAGACGCAAAATATAAATTAAATAATTCTTGAAAAGATAGAAGAGAAGAGTAGAAAAATAAACCAAATCATTAAATAATTAAAAAACCCTCTAAAATAAAAACTAAGGATAGTTAGAAAAAAATCAAGAAATGAAGATGGAAAAAGTAATAACAATATCTTGGGTTTGTCCTGAGAGGTTTATTTAGCCCGATTATCGGGAAGATAAAAAATGAAAAACTATGAAATGAAAAGCTATATAAAACTACAAAAAGTAAGCGGATGTTTTTATGCTCCAACAGAAAGTTTATCTGGTTAACAAACACCAGAAAAACGGGGGGAACAATGAACTCGACTGAATTTAAGATTCACAATTCTTCTAAAATATATGGAACCTCTGTAATTGGGAAAGACACGGTAATAATGGAAAATGTGATTTTAGGATATCCTGAACACAGAATTCTGATGGAAATCTTGAAGCAAAACATAGAAATTGAAAACTTTAATTTTCCAGGGTGTACGATAGGCCCGAACTCAATGGTAAGGGCTGGATCAACGATATTTTCCAACGTAAAAACCGGAAAAAACTTCAAAACCGGGCATAACGTAATGATTAGAGAAAATACAGAAATTGGAAATAATGTTCTTATTGGAACTAATGTTATTATAGACGGAAACGTGAAAATAGGAAATAACGTAAGTATCCAGGGAAATGTCTACATTCCAACCAATGTTGTTATCGAGGACAATGTATTTATTGGGCCCTGTGCTGTTCTGGCTAACGATAAATATCCTATTCGAAAGAAATACGAATTGAAGGGTCCTTTCTTGAGAAAAGGTGCATCTATAGGTGCAAACGCTACCCTGCTTCCTGATGTTGAAATAGGAGAGGGAGCAATGGTTGCAGGAGGAGCACTCGTTACAAAAAATGTTCCCGCCTGGAAACTTGCAATTGGAGTGCCTGCCAGAATACAAGAACTCCCAAAAGATTTAAAGGAATTGAATCTAATATAAACTTGTAAAAATCAAGCTAAGTAAGATTAGTTTTATCAAGATTATTAAAAGAGGTTCCAAAATGATCCCAATTGCCAAGCCCCTTATGGGTAAGGAAGAGATTGATGCAGTGACAGAGGTCCTGAGGTCAGGTATGATTGCACAGGGTCCAAAAGTCGAAGAGTTTGAACTTGCTTTTTCTGAATACACTGGTTGTGAGTATGGAGTTGCTGTGAACTCTGGAACTGCAGCTTTACACATTGCGCTTCTTGCCCATGGTATAGGAAAAGGTGATGAAGTGATTACAAGTCCCTTCAGTTTTATTGCAACAGCAAACAGCATCCTTTATACCGGGGCAAAACCTATTTTTGCAGATATTGATTTAGACACATACAATATGGACCCTGAAAATATTAAGGAGAAAATAACTCCAAAAACCAGGGCTATTTTGCCTGTTCATCTTTATGGACACCCTGCAGATATGAAAGCGATAATGGAAATTGCAGATGATAATAAACTCATTGTAATTGAGGATGCCTGCCAATCACACGGCGCAGAATACCTTGGAAAAAAAGTGGGTAGCTTCGGAACAGGGGCATTCAGCTTTTATCCTACAAAAAATATGACAACCAGCGAAGGTGGAATGCTCACTACAGATGAGAAGGAAATTGCAGAGAAGGCAAAGATGATTCGGGCCCATGGCTCAAAAGTTCGATATCTGCATGAAATGCTAGGTTTCAACCTGCGCATGACTGATATTGCAGCTGCAATCGGACTTGTACAACTTGGAAAACTGGATGGATTTACCTCAACCAGACAAAAGAACGCAGAGATTCTTTCAGCAGGGTTAAAGAACATACCCGAAATTGTGCTACCTGTAACAAAAGCCGAATGTACCCATGTATTCCACCAATATACGGTCAGAGCAGAAAAGAGGGACCAATTGGCAACTTTCCTGAAAGAAAAAGAAATAGGAACAGGAGTTCACTATCCTATATCCATTCACAAGCAGCCTTTCTACAGGAAACTTGGATACACGGATTCCTTATCGGTCTCGGAAAAAGCAGCGGAAGAAGTATTATCTCTCCCTGTGCACCCTGCATTATCCAGAATCGATTTGCAGAACATAATAGAAGCGACCAAAGAATTTTATGCAAAGGACTGATCATTTTTCCAGCCGCTGTATTCTCATAACCAGGAAGTGAGATTTTTGATAAGAGTAGGAGTAATAGGTACAGGTGCTATGGGACAGAACCACGTAAGAATTTACAGTGAAATGAACGACGTAGAGCTTGCCGGAATCTCGGATGTAGACCAGAAGCGTGTAGAAGCAATGGCTACGCAATTCAAGACAAAAGCCTTTACAGACTATAAAAAAATGTTAGCAGAAGGACTTGACGCGGTAAGTGTTGTTGTACCTACTAAACTGCATAAGCAAGTTGTACTTGATGCTCTTGAGGCAGGCATAAATGTCCTTGTAGAAAAGCCGATTGCAGACACAACTGAAAATGCGGACCTGATGATAGCAGCCGCACAAAAAGCGGGAAAAATCCTTATGGTTGGACACATCGAACGTTTTAACCCTGCAGTCATAAAACTCAAAGAAATTATAAACTCAGGCACTTTGGGAAAAATAGTCTCGATCTCAACCAAAAGAGTGGGGCCCTATAACCCGAGAATAAGAGACGTGGGAGTAATTCTGGATATTGGTGTCCATGACATAGATGTAATTTCATATCTTTACGGCAAGAAAATAAATAGTGTTTATGCTATTGCAGGTGCAGATATCCACTCATTTGAAGATCATGCCTCAATTATTCTGCGCATGGACCATAATTTTGCAGGGGTTGTGGAAACAAACTGGCTGACTCCACACAAGATAAGGCAGCTAACAGCAATAGGAGTTAAAGGGGTTGCCTATCTGGACTACATTAATCAAACAGTACAGCTACACGATAACGAATGGATAAGAAAAGCCAAAGTAGAACAGAGTGAACCTCTGAAAAATGAACTCACATATTTCATAGATTGCGCTGCAAATGGTAAAAGCCCTAACCCCTGTGGAGAAGACGGAAAACACGCCCTTGAAGTGGCAATGGCAGCCATAAAGTCCTACGAGGAAGGAAGATTAATTGAAGTCGGATAATAAGCCGAAAAAAGATCTTAAGAAATAATACCCTAAAAGATCTAAAGAAGTGATATCTTAAAAATTTTGACAAAGCAAAAGAATTTGAAAAAATCTGAAAAACAATTTGGAAAGTGATGAATATGAGTAAATTAGAAAAACTTATTGCTGACAGAGGCCCAATAAAAAAAATCGGAGTACTTGGAATGGGCTACGTAGGTATTCCTTCAGCCGTTCTTTTCGCAGATGCCCCATGTTTTACTAAAGTTCTTGGTTTCCAGCGTAATTCAAAAAGCTCAAGTTACAAGATTGATATGCTCAATCGTGGAGAGAGTCCTCTCAAAGGAGAAGAACCCGGACTGGAGGATCTCATTAGCAAAGTTGTAAAAGCCGACAAGTTTGAATGCACTCCCGACTTCTCAAGAATATCAGAACTTGACGCCGTTACTCTTGCAATCCAAACTCCTTTTGCAAATCCTAAAGATTTGGAACCTGACTTTTCCGCGCTTATTGAGGGTATCAGAAACGTAGGAAAATACCTGAGACCAGGAATACTTGTCGTTCTTGAGTCCACAATTACTCCTGGCACAACCGAAGGTATGGCAAAAAAGATTCTTGAGGAAGAATCAGGCCTGAAAGCCGGAGAAGACTTTGCCCTTGCCCATGCACCTGAAAGAGTAATGGTGGGCAGGCTTTTGAAGAACATCAGAGAACATGATAGAATCGTGGGTGGTATAAACGAAGCAAGTACCAGACGGGCTATCGAGCTCTATTCCCCGGTATTAACTGCGGGGAAAGTAATTCCTATGAGTGCAACTGCAGCTGAGGTAACGAAAACTGCAGAGAACACTTTCCGTGATCTCCAGATTGCAGCAATCAACCAACTTGCTCTTTACTGTGAAGCCATGGGCATAAACGTGTACGATGTAAGGACTGGTGTAGACAGTCTAAAAGGAGAAGGTATTACAAGAGCTATACTCTGGCCAGGAGCAGGCGTTGGAGGTCACTGCCTTACCAAGGATACGTACCACTTGGAGAGAGGAGTTAAGATCGGCAATGGGCAGCTTGACTATCCAGAAGGTTCAGACTCAATCTACGTGCTCGCAAGAAAAGTCAATGATTTCATGCCTGTCCACATGTACAACCTGACTGTTGCAGCCCTTAAGAGGATTGGAAAGGAGATGAAAGGCTCAAAGATTGCAATGCTCGGCTGGGCTTTCATCCGAGACTCGGATGATGCGAGGAATACGCCTTCAGAACCTTACAGGGACCTCTGCCTTAAGGAAGGTGCAACAGTTAATGTGCATGACCCTTATGTCGTGAACTATCCAGGAATCGAGATCTCGGGTAATCTTGAAAATGTTGTCAGAAACGCGGATGCTGTAGTTGTTCTTGCAGGGCACAGTGTATACTCTGATATAAAGGCCGATTGGGTAAAGAGAATTACAGGCAAGGAAAACCCAGTTATTGTTGATGGAAGAAATATAGTTGAACCAGATGAATTTATTCGCAATGGATTTGTCTATAAGGGGATTGGAAGAGGCGATAAAAACGAACATTTATTAATGTAAACTAAGATCTCTTTAAAAAACTACTTCAGACTTTAAAATCTGGAAAAGGAAGAGAAATGATCGAGAAATTGAGACAAAACGATGAACTCTGGGATCTATTTAGCAAAAAAGAAGAATACAATTTGACCTTTTCTGACCAGCATGATAGGTTTCCTTACTATCTAAGTAGCCAGAGGAATGTTTTTGATCCCAGAGTTTCCAGGTTTCTAGTAGAAAAGGGATTACACCCTGAGTATCCGGACGGAAAAAAATTTGCAGTCTGCCTTACTCATGATATTGATGTGATATATCCTGAAAAGCTCTACCCGATCATTGCAACTGCCAAAGCCTTTGCTAAAGGGAACTTAACAGATACTATAAAGACACCCTTTTGTAGAATTTGCAAGAAGTTTAACCCTTGCTGGAATTTTAGAGAAATAATGGAGCTGGAGGCAAAATATAATGCAAAATCCAGCTTTTATTTTCTGGCCTTGAGACCTGGAGAGAAAGACTTCAACTATGAAATTGAGGATCTTGAGGCCGAATTGAAGTTTATATCCTCTCAGGGATGGGAAGTAGGATTACATGGAGGGCACAAATCCTATAGCAGCCTGGAAGATATAAAAGAAAAAAAGCAGAGACTTGAAAAAGTATTAGGCAAAGAAGTTATAGGGTACAGAAATCACTATTTAAAGTTTAAAGTACCGGACACATGGGAATTATTAAGCAAAGCAAACTTTAAGTATGACACAACATTCGGGTACCCAGATTGTGCAGGCTTTAGAAACGGTATGTGTCACCCCTTCAGGCCTTATAATATAAACACCGGAAAACAAATCGAGATCATAGAACTTCCTCTCATAGTTATGGACAGGACTTTATTTAGAGACTACATGAGACTTGACGTTAAAAAGGCCTGGGAACTAACAAAAAGTCTTGTTGATAAGGTTGAACAGTATAATGGTGTGATCACGATTTTATGGCACAATAACACATCTATTGAAGGAAAAGGCCTTAAATATTACGAAAAATTCCTCAAATATGTTTCCAGTAAAAAAGCCTGGATTACAAGTGGAAAGGAAATATATAACTGGTGGTCCACCAATATTGAACCGCGGTATTGAAAAAGCCAGGTATAAGATAGGGGTCAGTTAATAATCGTCAGAGGCACTAAGATAGATTAATTTCTTATATATATGATAAATTGATTAAATTAACACTTATCAAATTAAC
>DAQQ01000178.1:0-10051 GCA_002508465.1 Methanosarcina sp. UBA7
ATAGTATTTTCGGATATTAAAACTCTAGTTTGACCCTTGATGTTAGAGAACGGGAATGCCATGACTGCAAAACAAAATATTATAGAGACATCAGTACTGTAATATAGAGGTATCAGTACTGTAACCAATATCAACAATTTTACTTTAAAATCAAAGTTTTATAGTATATGACACCTATAAAACGTGGAGAAAAGCTTGAGATTTGTTCTTAAAAAAGAGAAGGATGAACCAAGAAGCTTCTCCCTCTAAATTGAGTCACTATAACTTGTTTTATCCAGGCTGAATAATTACACTTAATAAATAATTCCTCTACTGTCCTTAATAAATAATTTCCCTATGCCCTTTTGTTATTTTCAATTTAAGGATTACTTACTTTCAACGTATATCCCCGGTCTTGTATTTGCTGCCACTATTATGTAATTTGTCTTCGTTATAGTACTGCTGCCTGCCGAATTACTTACTGTAAATGTAATCTTATATTTTCCTGCCTGTAAATACTGATGTTTTGGATTCTTTTCTCTTGAAACTGTCCCGTCTCCAAAACTCCATTTGTATGCAGTTGGATTTCCTGGGCTCTTGTCAGTAAATGCAACAGTTAACGGATCTTTTCCTGAAGTTGGATATGCAGAAAATGCAGCAGCAGGTTTTGATGCTACTACTATATAATTTGTCTTTGTTACCGTACTACTGCCGACTGCATTTGCTGCTGTAAGAGCCACAGTATACTTTCCTGCTTTGGAATACTTATGCTTTGGGTTCTGCTGGACTGAAGTTGTTCCATCTCCAAAACTCCATTTCCACTTTGTCGGTGTTCCTGTGCTTGTATCAGTAAAGGCAACTGTTAATGGCGTTTTTCCTGAGGTAGGAGTAGCCGAAAACGCGACAATCGGTTTTTTTGCAGGTGTTTTCACAATTATATGGTTCTTTATTGTTTTCGTACTTGTTCCTGCTGCACTTTTTACTGTTAAACTGACAGTGTAATTTCCGGCTTTACTGTACGTGTATGCAGGACTCTTTGCTGTTGAAGTTTTTCCATCTCCAAAGCTCCATTTCCATGATGTAGGTGTTCCCGTACTTTTATCCATAAAATTAACTTTCAGCGGAATGTTTCCTGAAGTTCGGGATACAGAAAAATCAGCTGTTGGTGATTTCTCATTTTCTAGAGTCAGAAGGTATATACCACGTTCTCCTGCTCTATCAGACCAAAAAGCAATTTTTTTGCCATCTGGACTCCATACCGGAAACGAATCCTTTGCTGAACCTGATGTTAACTGAACTTTGTTTTTTCCATCGGCATCCATAATCCATATGTCTTCGCTTCCAGCTCTATTTGACACATATATAATTTTTTTACCATCGGGTGAAAACATAGGATAGTTATCTTTTGCCGAATCTGAAGTGAGTTGAGTTTTACCGGTTCCGTCAGCTTTTATAGTATATATTTCCGTTTTTTCGTCTTCATATGACTCACCTTTCCCGGCATAATATACTATTTTTGAACCGTCCGGGGACCATATCTGTGACTGTTTGGACTGAGTTTGATGAGTAATTAATCCGGGCCGAAAGCTGGTCAGATCTTTACTGACCTTTCCGATGTCAATATAGTAGTCAATGTCAGCTGGTCCGTGCGCACAAACTGCTATTTTTGACCCATCGGGTGACATGGCAATACTGTTAGCGATACCCATGTTTCCGAGATTATGTTTATTCGATCCATCCGAGTTCATTTCCCAGTAGGAACCCCCAATTTCTTCATATATCTCAGCGTAGAGTATTTTTGAACCTGTAGGAAACCAGGTGTATATGTAATGATACCTGTACCAAACGGTATCAAGCAATTGTTTTTTTCCTGTCCCGTTTGCATTCATTATCCATAAATCACTCCTGGGCCCTGCAGCGTCATCATACCGATTTTCGATATATGAAATTTTGCTTCCGTCTGGAGACCATGTGTAGCTGGATGTAAAATTCTTTCCATTTGTGGAGGTAAGTTTCTTTTCTCCTGTGCCATCTGAAAACACCTTATACAGCCCATTTTCCCTTGAGAAAAGGATTTCTCTTCCATCCGGAGACCAAACTGGGTAATCAGATGCAGCATTGGATGCCACTTTTGTTAACTTCTCAGCTTCCAGGGCATCAGCTACTAAAATATTTGATGCAATAAATAAGAATACAGTATAAATTATTGACAGATATAATACTCTTGGATTTATTTTCACGATATTCCCTCACTTTCACAAGTACAGATCTTCTTACTTTCATAAACCCCAGCCGGAGAATTCTGTCCTGCCAGCGAAAGATTACCTACCTTATCCCAGGTTCATAAAATAACCAAGAGAACCTGCTGTGTTTCCAGATTGTTTGCCAGGTTAAAGTCAACTGAATAACAAGGCTTTTTCTCATCTGTCTTCAGTTATGATAAATGCCGAAAGTGTTACTTAAAACAGCATTTTCTCTAAGCTAGAGATTAAAAACTCTGTATGTACCCTTTATGTTGGTAACCATTTCAGAGCGGCCAGCTTCTTTACCTGAGTATGAATTGTTCATCCCCCTTCGCTTATATGTGCTATTTATGTAACGCCATATATAACGCTATAAAATATACACCCTTAAATTATCTTATATGTAATCTAATATAAGTATTTACCTATTATATTCTATATATTCATAGCTAAGTTATTTACGCCATATTTTATTTATTATAATATATATTTTTCTATAATTATATCTGTATACATTTAGATGTAAGGAATAGATATAATCTGAGTTTGCCACAAGAGATATGTAGCTGATTTTTGTTTTAAAAGTAAAGTTATGAAATTTCTTGTAAATCTCCTGATTTTTGCTCAGATATATATTATAATTGATTGATAATTATAATTGACTACTAANNAATTGACTACTAATTATAATTGATTGCCCTAAAAGTCAGTTACTGGTAGCTGCGATTAATATAGCTCTCAAATTTAGTAAAGCAAGCTAATCTGGTAATTTCTATATTTATTAAATAATTTCCCATTACCCTCTATAGAAGCTTTGCTATAATAAGAGGTTACTTGTTTTATTCGTGTTACTATGGCTCAATTGTACCTATGATTGGGGTAAATTCTACATTATTTTAGGACTTTCACACTATAACTAACGTAAAAAATATGTAGATCAGTAATTTAATTCCTTTACCCAATAATAAGTACTAGAAAAAGTCCAATGCTCCAGAAAATTCATTTTCATTTTCTTAATCTTTTTAACACATAGCAAATATTAATACACTGGTTCTGTTTGCCTTGACTATGTCTGCTATCTAAACATTTTTACCAAGTTTAAGTTTAGAAACTTATGCTTCAAAGGAAAACATTACTAATGCCATTTTTAATGTGACTCATTGATAAAAATAACATAAATAAAAAAAAGGAAAAATCTCGCGGGAAATTAAATTAGCATCTTTCTTGTCAAAAAGTTAACTTTGTAGTCCCTGAATAATTCTTGGAAGCATGCTTTCTATTGTCGGAATTCCACAAACTCCAAAATCTGGTTTAAAAGTGTAAACATCCTTGTCAGTTTATTCAAACAACTCTGCGAAGTCCTCATATTTCTAAATATTAGAACAATTCCGCTTTGATACGTTATTTCCCCACAATTTTCTAATCTTGATTTTTATTTTTTCAGTTTAAGGGTTTATTTGCTTTAAAAATATCCCTGGTTTTGTATTTGTTGTCACTATTATGTAATTTGTCTTCGTTATAGTACTGCTGCCTGCCGCATTGCTTACTGTAAGTGTAACCTTATAGTTTCCTTCCTGAAAATATTGATGTTTCGGATTCTTTGTTGTTGAATACGCTCCGTCCCCAAAATCCCATTTCCACTTCGTTGGTGTTCCTGTGCTTGTATCCGTAAAGGCAACTGTTAATGGCGCTTTTCCTGAAGTTGGATATGCAGAAAACGCAGCAGCAGGTTTTGATACTACTACTATATAATTTGTCTTTGTTACCGTACTACTGCCGACTGTATTTGCTGCTGTAAGAGCCACAGTATAAGTTCCTGCTTTGGAATACTTATGCTTTGGATTCTGCTGGACTGAAGTTGTTCCGTCTCCAAAACTCCATTTCCACTTTGTCGGTGTTCCTGTACTTGTACCAGTAAAGGCAACTGTTAATGGCGCTTTTCCTGAGGTAGGAGTAGCCGAAAACACGGCAATCGGTTTTTGTTCAGGTGTTTTCACAGTTATATAGTTCTTTATTGTTTTCATACTTGTTCCTGCTGCACTTTTTACTGTTAAACTGACAGTGTAATTTCCGACTTTACTATAGGTGTATGCAGGATTCTTTGCTGTTGAAGTTTTCCCATCTCCAAAGTTCCATTTCCATGACGTTGGTATGCCTGTACTCTTGTCAGTAAACTGTACCTTCAGGGGAGCATTTCCTGAACTTGAGGGAGCAGAGAAATTAGCAACGGGACTGTTTCCGTTTTCTAAATCAAGAGTATATATACCACGTTCTCCTGCTCTATCAGACCAAAAAGCAATTTTTTTGCCATCTGGACTCCATACCGGAAATGAGTCCGTTGATAAACCTGAGGTTAACTGAACTTTGTTTTTTCCATCAGCATCCATAATCCATATATCTTCGCTTCCAGCTCTATTTGATACATATATAATCTTTTTACCATCAGGTGAATACATAGGGTAGTTGTCTTTTGCCGAATCAGAAGTGAGTTGAATTTTACCGGTTCCGTCAGCTTTTATAGTATATATTTCCGTTTTTTCGTCTTCATATGACTCACCTTTCCCGGCATAATATACTATTTTTGAACCGTCCGGGGACCATATCTGTGACTGTTTGGACTGAGTTTGATGAGTAATTAATCCGGGCCGAAAGCTGGTCAGATCTTTACTGACCTTTCCGATGTCAATATAGTAGTCAATGTCAGCTGGTCCGTGCGCACAAACTGCTATTTTTGACCCATCGGGTGACATGGCAATACTGTTAGCGATACCCATGTTTCCGAGATTGTGTTTATTCGATCCATCCGAGTTCATTTCCCAATAGGAGCCTCCAATTTCTTCATATATCTCGGCGTAGAGTATTTTTGAACCTGTAGGAAACCAGGTGTGTATGTAATGGTACCTGTACCAAACGGTATCAAGCAATTGTTTTTTTCCTGTCCCGTTTGCATTCATTATCCATAAATCACTCCTGGGCCCTGCAGCGTCATCATACCGATTTTCGATATATGAAATTTTGCTTCCGTCTGGAGACCATGTGTAGCTGGATGTAAAATTCTTTCCATTTGTGGAGGTAAGTTTCTTTTCTCCTGTGCCATCTGAAAACACCTTATACAGCCCATTTTCCCTTGAGAAAAGGATTTCTCTTCCATCCGGAGACCAAACCGGGTAATCAGATGCAGCATTGGATGCCACTTTTGTTAACTTCTCAGCTTCCAGGGCATCAGCTACTAAAATATTTGATGCAATAAATAAAAATACAGTATAAATTATTGACAGATATAACACTCTTGGATTTATTTTCATTGTATTCCCCTCAATTCAACCAGTATAATTACTCTTATTTTCCTTAGTCTCAGTACTACTTTTTTATTTCAATTGTAAAATTAAACACGGTTTTGAGACAGTCTGTTAATTACGCGTTTTCCATCAATTTCGCGAAAATTAATATTATCGGGCACACTCACTTATATATATTTAAATCTTGCCATATTATTTGTATAACCCTGTTAAAAAAATAATAATTGAGAATTTGATTACAAAATGTAAAAAATAATACAAAAAAATAAAAATAAATAGTAATTTTTGATAAAATATACACTATAAATAGAAAAATACAATCTTACTTCTGTAATTTTCCTTTTAATATTTTATTACGCGCTCCTTTTTTCGGAAAAATTCCCCTAACTACTCAAAAGTGTAATTTGAATTTTTTCCTACTAATTCAGTTTTTTGCCTTAACTTGGAACTTCCGGCAGCCATTTTCACAAGCTCCAGTTGAGATAATAATTGCAAATTTTCAAATAATTCTCCTAAAACAACGATAGAAAAATTATTATTTTTTGAAGGTACCTGCAAAAATCAGTTCAATCTAACAGACACAAGTTAAGTGATGTAACTCAACCTAATAGGCACAAGTTAAGTAATGTGAGTTCAGTTATTTGAACACAAATAAACGTAACTCTTAGGTCTGGCAAAACAAAGCAAGTTTAGCATTTTGACATGTCTGAAAAATAATCCCCCATACCCTCTAGCTTTGACTTTTTATATCTTTGAATTCGAAATGTTCATTTTTTGGAAACCATAATATATCCAGATATAGTTTTTGTGCTACTTCCTTTCGCATTCTTCACTGTTAAGCTAACAGTATATTTTCCTGCTTTACTGTATGTGTGTGCAGGACTCTTTGCTGTTGAATATGTTCCGTCTCCAAAGCTCCATTTCCAGCTAGTAGGTAAACCTGTACTTTTGTCAGTAAACTGTACCTTCAATGGGGCTTTTCCTGAGGTTGGAAATGCAGAAAATGAAGAAACTGGTTTTACAGGAGCGGCATTCACAATTATATAATTCTTTATTGTTTTCGTACTTGTTCCAGCCGTATTCTTTACTGTTAAACTGACGGTATATTTTCCGGCTTTACTGTATGTATATGCAGGACTCTTCAACGTTGAAGTTTTTCCATCTCCAAAAGTCCACTTCCATGAAGTTGGACTATTGGTACTTTTATCAGTAAACGTTACTTTCAAAGGAGCATTTCCTGAGGTTGGAGATGCAGAAAATGAAGCAACTGGTTTTACAGGAGCGGCATTCACAATTATATAATTCTTTATTGTTTTCGTACTTGTTCCAGCCGCATTCTTCACTGTTAAGCTAACAGTATATTTTCCGGCTTTATTGTATGTATATGCAGGATTTTTAACTGTTGAAGTTTTTCCATCTCCTAAGCTCCATTTCCAGCTAGTAGGGACATTTGAGCTTTTATCCGTGAACTTGACTTTCAATGGTGCATTTCCTGAAGTTGGGGATGCAGAGAAACCGGCAACAGGTTTGTTTTCGTTTTCTAAAGTAAGAGTGTATATACCCCGATCTCCTCCTCTCTCAGAGTAAAAAGCAATTTTTTTGCCATCAGGACTCCACTCTGGGTACGAATCCCTTGCTGAATCTGTTGTTAACTGCACTTTGTTTTTCCCATCTGCATCCATGACCCATACATCTTCATTTCCACTTTTGTCAGACACATATACAATTTTTTTGCCATCAGGTGAAAAAATAGGAGAATAATCATTTGCCGAATCTGATGTGAGTTGAGTTTTCCCGGTTCCATCAATTTTTATGGTATAAATGTCCGATTTTCCATTTTCATCAGAATAGTACACGATTTTTTTACCATCCGGGGACCATACTTCTGATTGCCAGGATTGGGTTTGTTGTAATATGCTCCCATTAGTTAAATAAGAAGAATCACCATTTTGATTCAAACTGTGGACGTAAATTTCAGTTGGATACTCCCAGTCCCAGTTCGTACATAATATCTTTGACGCATCAGGTGACACGGCAATTGCGCCATTAACATAAACATTAATTTCATGGTTGTTTGAGCCGTCTGAATTAATTTCATAAAGTGAACCCATATTATCAACGCCACTAACATAGGCTATTTTTGAACCTGAAGGAAACCAGGTATATGTATAGAAAAACAAATTATATACTGGATCTAATAATTGAGTTTTCTTAGTCCCGTTTGCGTTCATTAGATATACGCTATACGTTCCAGGTCCCATTTCATCTGTATTATAATAGTATGAAATCTTCCTTCCATCTGGAGACCATGCATAGCCGGCTGTGCCTGTATCAGATGCTAGTTTCTTTTCTCCTGAACCATCTGAAAATACTTTGTATAGATTTGCCGCATAACTTCCTGCGCCCTTTGCGAAAAGGATTTCTTTCCCGTTTGGAGACCAGACAGGATTTGAATCAGATGCGACATTGGATGCAACTTTCGTTAACTTTCCAGACCCTAAGGTATCAGCTACTGCTACATTTGATGCCATAAGTACCAGGAAAGTAAAAACTATTGACAGACAAATTAATTTTGGATTAATTTTCACTATATACCCTCCTTTCAACAAGTACAAGTACTCTTATTTTCATAGAACTCCGAGAGTCAGATCATTTTGTTGTTTCAGTGAAAAGACCATTTTAACATTTGATATCTAACTTACACGAATTTCGGCACTGCCTTTTATCCCAATTATAATGATTAAATACGGTTTTGAGACAGCCTGTTAAACTGCATTTTCCATTTTTTTTTGCCCAATACAAAATAAAATTAATAAGTATAAATCAGAATAAACATTTAAACATTTACATTTTGTTCAAAAGTTTTATAAAAATTTTCCATTTGATATAGTATTGATAGTGAACTGGCTTAATAATGCAATTCACGTAGAAATTTGAACTTTTGTGGGTATGAAAAATAACATATAACTTCAAAATCTCAGTTCAGTGCACCTAAAATAAAAAACTAAAATATAAATCCATTACTGAAAATTGCAAACTGAACAATTATATTTAAATTTACCCAAAAAGTAGATTCTCTATTTTGCGAAATTGGTCAATGACACATTCAACTATATAAAATGGTATGGGAGATACATATATAAGGAAAGCAGCACAAACTCAAAAAACAACTCTAATAAAAAACGATTTAAAAAATATATGAATGGGATAGCGCGGATTTGAACCGCGGTCCAAGCGTCCCAAACGCTCGAGGATGGACCAAGCTACCCTACTATCCCAAGGGTACTTCCCTTCAAACGATATTATCCTTTATATAGCTTTCGTTAGAACATGGATCTGTCATGCTTTCTCTAAAAACTTTTTATGGAAAAATCAAAACTCCTTTTGTCTGAAAACACTTTCGATCTGAATCTTTCCTGAATAAATTTTAAATCTTTTCGGAGATTGTTGTTACTTCCAGCGTCGATAAATCTCGTTTTCTATCCCGAGCAGGTCAAGTGTCCTTCCTACCATGGTATCTATCAGGTCTTCAAGGGTTCTGGGCCGTGAATAAAAGCCAGGGCAGGCTGGAAGGATGCTTGCTCCTGCTTTTTTAGCCCTGAGCATATTTTCGATGTGTATAAGGTTAAGCGGGGTTTCTCGGGTCATCAGGATAAGTTTTCTTTCCTCTTTGAGGCAGACGTCTGCAGCTCTTGTAAGAAGAGTATCTGATACCCCATTTGCCACGGCTGCAAGAGTTTTCATGCTGCACGGAGCAATAACCATTCCTCCTGTCCTGTATGAACCACTAGCGATTGGTGCTGAAAAATCTTTCTGGGCATAGCTCCAGGTTGCAAGTTTTTCCACCGCTTCGGGAGTGTAATCAGTCTCAATCCTTATTATCTGGCTTGCGGCATCCGTCAAAACCAGATGGGTTTTAATTCCTTTTTCTGCCAGTACCTCAAGAAGGCGAATTCCATACTGGACCCCTGAGGCTCCACTGATTCCTACTGCTATCTCCATTTTATCCTGCCGTTAGTGTTCTTGCTGGTAACTCACTATTCATCTCTGTGCATTATTCAAATCGTTATTTTGCCTTCCCAGTTCGTCTTCTTTTTTGTAAAAGGCAATGAAACTTTCGATCATTTCACCAGCGACTGAGACTATATCTTTTATTTCTTCAGGGCTAATATTATCCTTGTGTATTCCGACAACAAATACCGAGGTCTTCCTTGTGACCCTGCTAACCTGCCTTGCCCCTTCCAGGGCAAGATATTCCTCCCGGTGCCCAGGCATTGTTATCACCGATGAACTTGCTCTCTGGCTTTTCTCATCAAAAAGTCCTACGGCAACAGCTCCCACATGTTCTTCTCCACCTGTGAGAGTCAGCATGTAGTCTCCCCCTACATTTTTTGCATCAAGTACAACCTCAACTTCCCCCACTTTCCGTTTAATCTGAAACAAATTCCTACCTCAGTCCTTAAAATTTAAAGGAAAATCCATTTTTCCTTTAAGCTTCCATAAATTTCTTATTAATATTTCCTTTTTTAA
>DAQQ01000078.1:0-1981 GCA_002508465.1 Methanosarcina sp. UBA7
AATCCTTTTATAATAATATAGAAGATAATAAAATAGAGTATAATAATCGAGAATAATTGGCAAAAACATCAGATTGGCGTGCTACTTTTTCTCAGTAACCGAACTTGGATTGGTCAGCTTATAACAGCTGTAACTTTGTGATAAAAAAGTTGAAAAACAATAGAATCCAAGTTTAAAAATAAATTTGATAGAATTATACATAGGAAGTCAAAAAGATTTGTAAGAGAGAGGAATTATTATGAAAAGTAAAATTATAATTTATGCAGTCCTACTAAGTATTACTGTAGCAAGTCTTGGATGTACTTCGCAGTCAGATAGGTCAAAGCAAAACAATTCACAAATAAATGAGACCAATAATGATATTACTGGGGATCTCAAGGATATTGAAGGCATCTGGATGGGAAATTTAACAGTTCCAGGTGGGTTGTTAAGGATAGTATTTAACATTTCCACTAATTCTGATGGATCTATCAATGCCAGTATGGACAGCCCTGACCAAGGAGTAAGCGGCATACCTGTTGAAACTGTTAGTTATAAAGATGGTAACCTGAACCTTGGAGTAAAATCGCTAGGAAGCTTTGAAGGGGTATATAAGGAGAATAACGAAACCATAGAAGGAGAATGGAAGCAGTCAGGATCAACTTTTCCACTTGTGCTTAACAGGATAGAAAAAGCTCCTGAGACGCACCGAGAGCAGGACCCTGTAAAACCGTATCCGTATACCGAAGAAGAAGTTGTTTATGAAAATAAAGAAGCAGGAGTAAAGCTAGCAGGAACTTTAACTCTTCCGCAGTCAGAGGGGCCTTTTCCGGCAGTCATACTCATAACGGGTTCAGGCCAGCAAAATCGTAATGAGGAAATTGCAGGTCATCGCCCGTTCCTTGTACTTTCGGACTATCTGACACGCAAGGGAATTGCAGTGCTTCGGGTCGATGATCGAGGTATTGGAGGTTCTACCGGAAATGTTTCACAGGATACAACTGAGGACTTTGCTGGAGATGTACTTACAGGAGTTGAATACCTCAAAAGTCGCAAGGAGATCGATCCGAGCCGAATCGGACTGATTGGACACAGCGAAGGAGGGCTAATTGCACCTATGGTAGCAGTAAAGTCTCCAGATATCGCATTCATTGTACTGATGGCAGCACCTGGGGTAACCGGAGAGGAAATTCTGTACATGCAAAGTGACCGGATTGCAAGAGCCGAAGGAGCAAGCAATGAGACTATCGCACAAAATGAAGCTCTGGTAAGAAGAATGTATTCTGTAGTAAAAGAAGAAAAGAATAACACAGCAGCTGAGGAAAAGCTTCGGGAAATTCTAAGGACCGAGATAGCGAACACAAGTGAGCAGAAAACAGAAAGTTCAGGCCATTCCGAGGCTGTCATTGACGCTCAAGTAACAGCACTCACCTCACCATGGATGCGCTTTTTCCTTACTTATGATCCAAGGCCAACATTAATGAAAGTCAAATGTCCTGTCCTTGCCATAACCGGCGAAAAAGATCTTCAGGTTCCGCCTGAAGAAAACCTCAGGGCTATAGATGATGCTCTTAAGGCAGGTGGTAATAAAGATTACATAGTTAAAGAACTGCCAGGCCTCAACCATTTGTTCCAAACCGCTAAAACAGGGTCTCCCTCAGAGTACGCAAAAATCGAAGAAACAATCTCTCCGGATGCTCTGGAAATTATAGGAAACTGGATCTTGGAACATACCCAGGAAGAATAAAAGTAGAAAAATTGTAAAGTAGAATGATAAAATAAATAATAGTGAAATAAAAGAGCAATGAAATAAAAGAGCAATGAAATAAAAGAGTAATGAAATAAAAGAGTAATGAAGGAAGAGAGTAAGGAGAAAACAAAGTACTATAAATTTACAGGCATATTTTTATTATAACCTCCTTCTCTCTTATAACCTTAGTTTGACAGTATAAACTAAATTTAGTGAGAGGCTTCAATTTTTTGTCAAAAATCAATTGACAGT
>DAQQ01000078.1:2062-12226 GCA_002508465.1 Methanosarcina sp. UBA7
CCATCAAGAGAAAGAGAATCATCAATGTTTTTATTTTGTATTTTTTAATGTTTTTACTGTGTATTTTTCCGTGTTTTACTCGTATACATTTTTCATGTTTCTACTTCTGTACTTTTATATTTCTATTAATTCATTTCTCTTTAAGTAATTATTTTTTCCTGGAATTTTGGCCGTCTGCTGACAGATTTTGAATTTTCCCATAACCCTACTATTACTTATATCCCCAATATTAAGTCTTATATGTCTATCAACCTGACAATTAGTAAAGCTTTTAAGAAACTTTCAAAATTAATTCCAGTTAAATTAAAAAAAATAATAATTTAAAAAATCCTTCCCGGTTTATCTTCGTTTATAGCTCTTATTCTTCTTAGCAATACAGGATGCGTTGAAAACAGATTGGTAGACCAGATCCAGAAGCCTTCAGGACTTATTGCGGTTTCAAGGTATTCTTCATAATCAACAACCTTGTAAAGGTGTTCGCCTGCTGAAAGAACTATGAGCCCTTTTTTGCCTGAAGGAACGAGCCGGATTGCAATTCTATCCGAAGTATATTCCCTTGCCCTGCTCAGGGCAGTCCACAAAAAGTTCTTGAGGACAGGCACAAAAGCAATAGGAAAGATAGCAAGATTGTAGAGCAGGGTTACATGGCCTGCCTTTATGTGAGCCAGTTCATGAGCAACAATAAACTCAAGCGAATCAAAGTCCCCTTCCCTATATGCGACCTCAACTATATCTGCGTAAAAAACTACGTAATTTTTTCGGAAATACAACCGGGTAGCAAATGCATTTATCATCCCGCCTTCCTGGATCAAAAAGGCATCCGGAACTTCTTTGAAATTCATTTCGGAAGAAAGGCGTGTTATGATTCCATAGAGTTCAGGAAACTGCTTTTCTGAAAGCTTGATCGCATTTGCCATCATGCCTCCGTAGGTCTGTCCGGAAACAAACGAAAGAAAAGCAATTGCTGCAGGAACTACCAGTATATATTCAGGCCCAAGTTCTTCAGGATACAGAAGCGGAGCTGTCATTAATGTGACATAAATAAAAACACTGATCAGTAGACAGATAATAAAAAGAGGTATTTCGGCAGGATGTCTAAGGTTTTTTACTTCACTATCTAGCAAGTTATTCTTTCCCTTACTTTTATCAAAAGTAAACCATGATACAAAGTCCTATAAAAGATACATTACACATTAATTACATATTAATTTTATTAAGGGAGATTTGAACCGGTTTTCAGGTTCATATATTATTTTCCGTATATATGACAAGTCAGATGATTACAATTTACAAATATTGCCTTGCATCTGCCGTGCTTAGAGTTATAACATACTTAAGTTTAAGCGCATGTACTGTTATCAGTGAGGTTTATTTACTTAAAAATATGGAATTAAGTTTATAAAGAGAAAATTGCCCACTCTAATTTTAACCCATTTTGACCCCCAATCCATCTTAATCCCAGCCAGCTTATTAAGAGCTCTTAATTGAATTTTGAGGTAGTAGATTAATCTTGGGGTCTATTGGAAAAGATTTACTGATTCATTTATTTTTTCAGTAATTTAAACATATATAATATGTAATATAAGGAAGGCTAATAATTGAAAACCTAATTTTGATTTCCTATGATCTTTTTCAATTAATATTTAACTTTATATATATTATTTTTAAATTTTAAGTTTCCCTTCTCTTTTGTAAAGAAAAATAAAGTATCATCAAGTTTTAGGACCTTATTTCAAAGTAATAAGACCTTAGTTCAAAGTAATACATAGACTACTGGAAAAAGTATACTTATATTTTAATTTTGCAATATAAGATTTTAATCCCAGCTTTCCTTTTAAAAAGTTAAGTCAAAAGTAAGGAAGCAATAAAAATGGGAATTTTAGGATCTTTGGAATTCGAAAGTACAAAGATGTTAAAAGTAAAAAATAAAGATCTCAAAAACGAAAAGGAAAAGGATCTTAAAAACGAAAAGGAAAAGGATCTTAAAAACGAAAAGGAAAAAGATCTTAAAAATAAGAAGGAAAATTCAAAAACGGGTAAATAATCTAATGTTAAGAAATAAAATGAATTTTAGGGAAATTCAAAAGAACTGCGACATCTGCTAATTATAAAAACGTTGTAATCTCCGATTCCTTCCGGAGCCACTACAGCAGAAGTCGTAAGTGAACCCGTACAGGCAACTTGTCTACACCCTGGCATATTTCAGAGACAGTAGTTGCACGACAGCAGAAACAATAGTTGCCGTATATTCTCTGTAAGGGTTCAAACCTGCGGTCAGACCGAGGATCAACTGCAGGAACGAAAACCTGAATGTAACGGTATCAAGACAATGTCGGATGCCGTGTCAATAGGGGCAGTTCCTTACAAAGAAGAATCTTTCAGGCAGCTCATGAGGGCGGTTTCAGGATCTGCCTGAAATATCTTTCTTATTTTTAAGCGAATCTTTTAAGTTAAGGGGCCCTAATAGAAACTTGCTTTTAGACCGATCAGGAATTTTCATGCCAAGAAATTTGTTTGCAAGCCAAAATATTAAACTTACAAACCTAAAGGTTCTTTGCAAGCAGGAGAAAATATCTTCAGGTTTAGTGAGAATACCTGAGGTTATTTGCTGGAACAGGAAACCTGACAACCGAACATTGTTTTTCTAAAAAAACTATATCCTGCACGTAGACTTCGGGCTCGATATGTATTAATTCAGGTTTTCGAGATATGTTAATTCAGGTTTTCGAGATATGTTAATTCAGGTTTTCAAGATATGTTAATTCAGGTTTTCAAGATATGTTAATTCAGGTTTTCAAGGTATGTTAATTCAGATTTTCGAGGTATGTTAATTCAGGTTTATTAGTAAGGAGATAAACCTAACACTATCTTTGCTTTTGAGCATATTCAAACTTATTTCAGGTTCATTTAATGTTGTTTTGTCACTAAGGTTAAGCCGGTTACATATATCACGACAAAGAAAAAAGATAACTTTGTTTTTTATTTAACATTTTATTCCTTGTTGACATATTATATTTATTCCGTACATTATTTAGTATCTGTTATTTTATCTTTTAACTGGGTTTATCATCTATTTATCAAAATTAGCCTACAATTTTTAGTTCCTTTTTACATGTTTAGTGTCTCTTCTAATTGATGAAACACAGCTAATCTGTCAAGCCTTTATACTTACTTTATTAACCAAAATAGCAAACTTAAGGTCCTGAATATTTTTCTTTCATTTGCATACTTTTATTGTTAGAACTCCAGATACTTTACAGATATGTATATATACGATAAAAGCTTGGGACATATTGGCAGTAAAAATAAAGAGTCATATAATCTGTTATTAAAAGCTTCAATTTTGTTTTTAATAAAAGAATGTATAGATCTTATTTTTATAGCAACTTAGACTATATCCGCTATAAGCGGAGGTGAAACGAAAATGAGTTTTAATGACAGAGGGAACTCTTTCAGGGGAAGAGACAGCAACCGGGGAAACAGAGATAACAATCGCGGAGGTTTCAGAGGTGGCAATAGCGGCCCCAGAGAAATGTACCCCGCAGTTTGCTCTGACTGTGGTGTAGAGACTCAGGTTCCATTCAAGCCAGCTGAAGGAAGACCGGTTTACTGCAGAGACTGCCTACCAAACCACAGGAAGTTCTGAACTCAGAAATTCCAGACTTTTCTTACTTTAATTTTATCACTGGAAACTCTCCTATATCAGGGATTTCCATACTCCTTTTATTCTTTTAGGTACTTTTTCAGGATATTTTCTCTTTAAGGAACCCGTTCCTATTTTCTCGGTTGTTATTTGGATTAATCTTATATAACATGGAAATTGTTATATCTATAGTAAAAATAGTGAGACATATAATCTGTTATTAAAAACTCCGTTTTTGTTTTTAAATAATCAGTTATATCCGATCATGTTTTTATAGAGAATATGTATCCGCTATAAGTGGAGGTGAACGAAAATGGGTTTTAATGACAGAGGAAATTCCTACCGCGGTGGCAATCGAAACAGCGGTCGCGGAGGTTTTAGAGGCGGCAACAGCGGTCCCAGAGAAATGCACAAGGTTGTCTGTTCTGACTGCGGAGTTGAGACTGAGGTTCCATTCAAACCAACGGAAGGACGCCCAGTTTATTGCAGGGATTGCCTTCCTAACCACAGGAAGTTCTAAAATAAAACTTCTTAACTAAAACTTAAGTAAAGTGTTGACATTTTTCAAAACCAACACTTACTCCATTTTTAGTCTTTGTTTTTGCATTAAGGCTAGCGAAGGATATCAGAACCCTGAACTTAATCAACCTTTCATATTTGGTTATACAATGGAGTCTGGATACTATCGCAAATATTTTTATAGTGTATTATTGTATAAAAGTATCAGAATGGGGGTTTAAACAAAACTCTTAGTATAGACTAAAGAGTACTTGAAGGATCTTAAAGGATCTTTGAAATGAGAAAGTTTCCTGAAGTTTGGGGTTCTTCAGAAATATTAGATATTTAAGAGATACTTTAGTCCCTATTCATTTATGAACCTTGATGTCAAAATACATGAAGCATCCATAGACACAATAAATTTGAAAAAACTGACATAGTAAAAACAGATCATAATAAACTAATAACAAGAGGAATTAACCTGGCAAACTATAGAAGCAATGTAAGGAAGAGAAAAGCAGGGACAGGAAGTTCCGTGCCTCCTACTCAGGAAGTAACAAGAGTACGCACACCACGTAGGGAAAATCACGAAGTTCTGGCAACAGTATCAAGTTTACTTGGTTCAAAAAGAGTTACACTGCAGTGCATGGATGGTGTAGTCCGAATGGGCCGAATTCCCGGGTCCAAAAATAAGAAAATGTGGATCCATGAAGGAGACGTAGTAATCGTCACTCCGTGGGATATTCAGGATTCTAAAGCCGACGTGATCTGGAAGTATACAAGGCCCCAGGTTGAATGGCTTGAGAGAAAAGGGTACCTCAAGTAATTACCGCGAAATAAATACAGTAAAACTTATAAATCCAATTTCCTTGATTATACTCGTTTTCCCTGATTATATCCGGTTTTAGCCGCTTTTCGGTTAAACCTCTTCTCCTCTTATATCCTCTTCTTCAGTCAATTACCTTTTATCTCTTAACTCACCTTTATCTCTTAACTCACTTTTGTCTCTTAACTCACTTTTGTCTCTTAACTCACTTTTGTCTCTTAACTCACTTTTGTCTCTTAACTCACTTCTAATTTTTAGCATATTTTTAATCTATTTTTAATTTCTTCAACTACCTTTAATTTCTTCCTATTTTCTTCAGCCTTCTAGCTTAGCATATAACCTCTCAATTTTCCTCATCTGGTTGGGGAGTGAATTCCACTTGCAATTCAGTTCCTTTCTGTTCGTAACATATTATATGGAAGTTTTAAGAAGCAGGTTAAGAAGAGTCAACTCTAAAACAGCAAGCACTTTGTGCATGATTTTGAGTTGATTTTTATGAGTAAAACTTATATAATTTGACCGTATACTAAGAACATTAAAAATAAAGAGATGTATAATCTGTTATTAAAAACTAGTTTCTGTTTTTAATCAAAGAGCAATATACAACCTTATTTTTAAACTATGGACTATCCGCTGTAAGCGGAGGTGAAAAGAAAATGGCTTTTAATGACAGAGGAAATTCCTTCAGAGGAAGAGACAGCAACCGGGGAGGTTTCGGAGGTCCCAGGGAAATGTACAATGCAACCTGTTCTGACTGTGGCGCTGAAACTCAGGTACCTTTCAAGCCTGACCCTGACAGACCAGTCTACTGCAGAGATTGTCTCCCCAACCACAGAAAACCTAGAGAAAACAGATACTAATGTCAGGTTTACTCAAAAGATTTATTATACAAATTATGTCCGTTTCGCTTAGTTTGAGCAGGCCAAACGGACTCTCTTCTTTTATAATATTGAATGATATTTTTATTTGAACGATAATGGTCTTTCTGTAACTGATTTATACGTTTTAAATTATTTTGTGATCTTTTAAACCAGGAAAACTAGTTCCTACGTACGTCGGTGTTTATTCTGCAGATTTTGATGTTTATTTTTTGATAAAATCTTTATTCTTTTCCTACATTCCGCAGATGTACACAGATGTAGAATTTATTTGCCGATTTGCCATATTATCTCATCAAATCCGATTTTAAGTTTTTAGCTTATTGCCGTATTGAGATAATAAGTGGCATTTTTGTGTACATCTGCGGAAAGTGGGTCTTTTGATTCATTTTTATATTTTTGGACTTTTCTAACCATTTGTTGCAGGAAGATTTATATAAGTAAGCAATTTATGGTGCTTTTTTTTCTTAACTCTCAGCCAGGCTTTTCAATCCCTTTTTACCAGTAATAAAGAAAGCTATACCTCCTGAAAAATAGTTCCCAATCAGAACTCACATGTAAGCTTTCCAAGTTCGATCGAGAAAGTTTCATAGTTTATGGAATAGTCAATCGGGCACTCAATAACTGCCACTTTGTTCAAGGCGAAAGCTTTCTCCAGGACTTCTGCAAGGTCATCGTCTTCCTTGACCCTGATACCCACAGCCCCGAAGCTCCTGGCAAAGAGGGAAAAATCAGGGTTTCCATAATCCAACCCGAAATCCTCAAAATGCATCTTTTTCTGTTTCCACTTAATAAAGCCAAAACCATTGTCGTTCAGGACAAGGACAACAATAGGAATCCCATAGCGAATTGCAGTCTCAATTTCCTGACAGTTCATCATAAAACCCCCGTCTCCGCAGATTGCAAGCACGCGATGGTCAGGAAAAAGAAGCTTTGCAGTAATCCCTGAAGGGAGACCTGCACCCATGGTTGCAAGGGCATTGTCAAGGAGCACGGTATTGGGGGCATAGGTCTTGTAAAGGCGAGCGAACCAGAGTTTGTAAATACCATTGTCTAGTGTGATTATATCTTCTCTCTCCATAACCTTTCTGACACTCTGAACTACGGCTTGGGGGAGAGGAGGGTAGCTTTTCCTGGCAGCAGTATTTATTTTTCCCTCAATGAAATATCTGGTGTGTTCAAAGATCGGAAACTTCCGTTTCTCCGGAATACTTGCAGCGAGTTCCCGGATTGAAGAAGCAATATCCCCAATGACTTCTAATGTGGGGTTAAAGTATCGGTCAGGCACGGATTCCACAAAATCAATATTTATAATCTGTTTATCAAGTGTACTGTTCCACAGATACGGAGGATATTCGACTATGTCATACCCAATAGTGATAATAAGGTCAGCTCCGTCAATTCCGCAGTTAACATAATCCCTTGCATGAATTCCTGTAGCAAATAGACTGTAGCTGCAGTCATCGGGAACAATTCCTTTCCCCATCTGGGTATGCACCAGGTAGATCCCTGTCTGCCCGACAAAATTTTCGAGCTCCTCAGTAATCGCTTTTCGGTTTGCTCCTGAGGAAACCATAATCAGGGGATTTTTAGCTTCATTGATCATAGCTACAGCTCTTTTTACAGCCTCCGGATCAGGGTAAGGAATTTTAATTTCGCTTCGCCTCTGAACCGTCGCCTCAGTTTCTTCTTCAGCTACATCTTCCGGAAGCTCAATGTGTATAGCTCCCGGCCTGTCAGTTTCGGCATGTTTGAAAGCGTTACGGATCACCGTAGGGATCATTCCCGGATCGGTAATGGACACAGCCTTTTTACAGAGAGGTTCCATCATTCTGACAGCGTTTACAAGCTGGAAACGGGCCTGCCAGTTGTCAGTCAGAGCCTTCTGTCCAGATATGGAAATAAGAGGTGCTCCTATAAGCTGTGCCTGGGCAACGCCCGTAACAAGATTCGTAGCTCCTGGTCCAAGTGTTGAAAAGCAAA
This sequence comes from Methanosarcina sp. UBA7, assembly GCA_002508465.1. Taxonomy (GTDB): domain Archaea; phylum Halobacteriota; class Methanosarcinia; order Methanosarcinales; family Methanosarcinaceae; genus Methanosarcina. Next base: position 9,891 of record DAQQ01000078.1, read on the forward strand.
CTCCTGGTCTTCCGGTCAACCTTCCATACGTTGCAGCCATAAACGCCGCAGCCTGTTCGTGCCTTGTTACTATCAGTTTGATTCTTGAAGTTCTCAGGGACTCAAGCAGGTCAAGGTTTTCCTCACCTGGCAATCCAAATATATATTCAACGCCCTCTTCTTCCAGCTGGGCAACAAAAAGATCCGAAGCTTTCATGAAAAAACTCCAATATAACTGTATGATTTATTTAACCCGAGTTTAACTTAACTCAGGTTTGCTTACTGAGCCTTGATTAAGTTATTTGTTAAGCTTATTCATTTTACTGTTTAAGCTTGACCAGAATTTTTACTTAATCAGAATTTTTAAGCTTAAACAGACTGTAAGACTTGAGCAGGAAGACCGTCAAGCTTAAACAAATTAGCTTAATAAATTATGGATAAGTTATTCATAAAAACTTCAATCGATTCTCAGCCCTTTAGACTCACTTGTTGACCACAACCGTCTTTATATTTACGAATTCCTTGAGTCCATAATGGGAAAGCTCTCGCCCGACTCCGGATTTTTTTGTTCCTCCAAAAGGCAGCCTCGGATCGGGTTTAACCATTCCATTAATAGCCACAAATCCGGATTTTATTTTTTTTGCTAACATCTGAGCCCTTTCAAGGTCTCTGGACCATATTTCGGCTCCAAGCCCAAACTCGGTAGAGTTTGCGACTTCAACAGCTTCATCTTCATCTTTTACTGTGATCACCGGGGCAATGGGCCCGAAAACCTCTACATTGCAAACCTTCATGTCGGTACTGGCTGCAGGAATGATAGTCGGTCTGAAGAAAAAACCCTTAATATGCTCCTCTCCGTAAACGTGAGGTTCTGCACCTTTCTTTTTTGCGTCTTTCAGAATTCTCTCTAGACTATCAAGAAACTCTTTCTTTGCAAGTGGCCCGATATCAGTTCCCTCATCCATAGGATCCCCGATTTTCAGTTCCTGCATTTCAAGCTCAAATGCCTCGATAAAGTCCACAGCAATATCTTCAAGGGCAATAAATCGCTTGGCAGCAGTAAAGTTCTGTCCGGTATTTAGAAAACTGGACTTTACGGCAACCTCAGCAGCTCTTTCGATATTGGCATCTTCAAGTATTATGAAAGGATCTGAACCTCCCAGCTCAAGTACGAGAGGCTTTACCAGGCTCCCTGCAAGTTCACCTATCTCCGAACCTGCGTCTATGTTGCCAGTAAGCGAAATTCCATCTACCAGTTCTTCTTCAATAATTTGCATTGCTGTTTTTGAGTCAATTAATAAGGTACTGAAAACATTTTCAGGAAATCCTGCCTCAAGAAAGATTTTTTCGATTTCCAGCGCCGAAGCAGGCACATTTGAAGCAGGCTTTATTATGCACACATTTCCTGCACACATTGCAGACACTGCAAACCTGAAAACATACCAGAATGGGAAATTCCAGGGCATTATCCCGAAAATTACTCCAAGAGGTTCAAAGGTTACGTAACTTTTCTCATTACCAGTATCCACAATTTCGTCTTTAAGAAATTCGGCCGCATTTTCTGCGTAATAATCACAGAGACAGGCACATTTTTCAATTTCCCCTCTTGACTGCTTGATAGGTTTTCCTATTTCTTTTGTAATAATCTCGGCATAAATTTCGGCGTTCTGCCTGAGGACTTTCCCAGCCCTTGAGAAGTATTTTGTTCTTTCCTCAACAAACAACGAACTCCACCCGGAAAAAGCAATCCTTGAATTTTCAATCCTGGACTCGCATTCCCCGAAAGAAAATGAGTCATAAGTCCAGTTTACCTCTTCTGTATAAGGATTTATGGATTTTAGTTTCATGACTTCCCCCCAAAAAGTCATTAAAAAATCATTTAACAATATTGGAATTTCCAGTATTATAATTTAAGGAAATTAAGTAGAAAACAAATATGATATTCCTTGAATAACATGCACAACTGTATGAAAATGCATGCTGATGGCAGCATTTTCATGCTAAATAAAGATTCCGGATTTTACATACATTCATAATGTAATAGGAAGAGCAGGTGTGGATATATAACAATCTTTAATCCTGTACGATGACTTATGTTCAGAATCTAGTCGTAATTATTATAAGATCCAAATATCAATTATAAAGTGTCAATTAATAACGGACATAATTATAAATGGGGGAAAATATGAAAAAAATGTTAATTATTTTGATAGTATTGTTCGGTGTATTTCTTGCAATAGGATGTGCTGGTCAGAAAGAGGGAACTCCAAACCAAACAGGAACTCCAGCTGGAGAAGTAAAAAATATAACTCCAGCAGAAGCAGGCACTCCAGCACAGGTTGTAACTCCAGTTGAAG
>DAQQ01000115.1:0-7307 GCA_002508465.1 Methanosarcina sp. UBA7
TGTTATTTGAAATAGAGAATGTTGAGGTGAATACGATGAAAATCGAAATACTTGGTACAGGATGTTCAAAGTGCAACAAAACAAAAGAAATTGTTGAGAAAGCTGTAAAGGAAACAGGTGTAGATGCTGAAATCATCAAGGTAGAAGATTTCGATAAAATTCTGGGATATGGAGTCATGGTCACTCCTGCTCTTGTGGTTGACGGAGAGGTTAAAGTCGCAGGTAAAGTTCCAAGTGTCGATGAAATCAAAAAGTGGATTAAAAAATAAATCTGTTAAAATGATTGAAGTGTTAGTTCGGAACTAGAAAGTAAAATTATAGTTAATTTAAGATAAACTCAAGATTACAGTTACTTTATGATAAATACAAGGTCAGTGTGAAAAATATGCCAGAAGAAACAAAATGTGCATGTGGTTCGGCAAACGTGGCAATTTTTCCTTGTGCTGGAGCAGCAAATATAGGCCAGCTCTCAAACAGAATCGCAATCGAACTAGAAAAGCAGGGTATAGGAACCCTGATGTGTACTGCCGGAATAGGTGCAAGAGCGCCAGGACTTATGAAGTCTGCAGAAGCTTCTGATCGTATTATTACAATTGACGGTTGTCCTTTGAACTGTGCCAGCAAGACACTTGAGCTTGCAGGGTTTAAACCTGATAGACAGATCGTAATTTCCGAATTTGGAATCAAGAAAAGCAAAGAAAGAGATCTTGAAGATCAGGAAGTAGCAGATACTCTCAGGAAAGTCATGGAGACCCTTCAATCAGAGTGATCCCCCATTTTAATCTTTTATCTTTTAATTCGAATATCTTCCCTTTAAATCTATACAAAACGGCTCGCACAAAACCACTAATAGATATTTAAGCTTGTTTACAGAATTTTTAGCTTTTTACGGCTGATTTCTGTCACTAAAACTTTTTGATGTTATTTCTTAATCGGTTTTAGTGGCTGACTTCTCATAGAAGGAAAAGAGCAAGTAGTACTCCGAAGGGAAAAAATAAGTGAAGAAAAGTGAGAGTAAACTACAGGATGTAAAAATATGTTCATTTTCAGCAGTCGCATCCACCACATGAAGGACGAAGATTCTTGTTGCTGTTTTCGACTTCCCAGCATTCGAAACAGAGCTTTACAGTGCCAAGTTTCCTGTGCTTTACTCTAACAGTGAATTTTCATCCTTCCCACAAATAGAACATTTGACCATACTTGAAGCCCTCAATTAGTGAATGAGCCTATCCCGAAACTCAAAATTTGATTTTTGAATCTCGTATTTAGAACAGTCAATCGAATATCTGATCATGGAAAATTATCCTGAAAACTCAGGATGATTTAGAATAAAACAGGTTTTGGGATAGGCTCTAAATGTATAACAAATCTGTCATATTTCCTTCATATAATCATTATTATATATATAAAGTTAAAATCACTTTCTTTAAATACCACCTTGTTATATTAATTATTGTAGTAATTTAATAATATTATTTGCCATTTATTTTTACATTTTTATTTAAAACTGTAACTTTCACAGGCTATTCGATAAATGAGTTTCAGGAGCAATATAAAAGTAAATTAAAATCAGTATGTTTAAATATAGCTTTGTTCATGCTAATTTGTACTACTTAGTAGTACTAAAATCATTTAATAGTACCTATTGTTACTTAGTAGTATTACATAATGAGAAATGTAAACAAGAATAAACAATAATTGGGGGCTATTTTGTCCATTATTCTTGTTAGTAATATAAAAGTAAAAAGAAAATCACTATCTTTAAATATGCCTTTGTAATATTAAGAATTGGCAACATGTCGAATTTATATCGACATTATTCACATATTATTATTTCTTGTGATTTTGATATAAGAATACTATAATATTTGTGGAATATTAGTCCATATTCTTATACACTCAGGAATTGCGCAGTTGGACTGGGAAATCAATATAATAAATCATTTGGCAGTATAAAAACCAGGTTACAATAACATTCAGGTTATAAAACGTCCTGATATTGGATTCTGTTTTTTCAGTTGCGTAAATTCCAGTATTATAGTCAGACAATAAACAGATCGGAGGATTAATAGATCGGAGGATACGCTGTATGATAGAAAACACCGTTATGCTATTAATTATAGTACCCATACTGTTTTCGTTATTATTTGTAGCCCTTCCTAAATCGCTATATAAGTACCTGGCTTGGGCTTTTTTCATAATAGGAGTAGCTTTATCAGTTAATTTAGTATTGGATGGTACTGGAGTAGTTCAGATTGGTGAACCAAATTTCGCAATGTTTGAAAACATTGTTCTCATACTTGAAGTACTGGTAATACTATTTATTCTTGCGGTGTCAGCAAAATACAAAAACTGGCCTACACTCGGACTAGGAATTGTTTCGGCAGCTTTATTTGCTTACACTTTTACCAACGTTCCAGGTGCTGAAGGTGCTTCTCTTAATATTGACCAATTTTCTCAGATAATGATATTAATTGTCAATATAGTCGGTACTGCGATTATATTATTTGCAACCGGTTATATGGATGAATATGAAGAACACAGACACCTAAATAGACAAAAAATTTTCTACTTTACAATGAGCTTCTTCCTTGGAGCCATGAATGGTCTGGTAATGGCTGACACACTGGGATGGCTGTTCCTTTTCTGGGAGCTAACAACTCTGTGTTCATTCGTGTTGATTTCATATAACATGGATGAGGAAGGAATAAATAACGGTTTCAGGGCTCTTGCTTTAAACCTGGTTGGTGGAATTGCTTTATCCATAGGCATAATTCTTCTCGCTACTAAATATGAAATAAGTACTCTTTCTGGGATTGGAACTTATGCTGGAACTGATGCAGCAGCAATGGCCGCTGTAGCTCTTCCTGTTGCCTTACTTTGTATAGGAGGCTTTGCGAAATCTGCTCAGATGCCTTTCCAGAGCTGGCTTTTAGGCGCAATGGTAGCTCCAACCCCGGTTTCTGCCTTGCTGCACTCAAGCACAATGGTAAATGCAGGTGTGTTTTTAGTTGTCAAACTTGTACCAGCTTTTGCAGGTTCGAGCCTCGGAACAGCTATTGCAGTTTATGGTAGCTTTACCTTTGTTATGTGTTCAGCTTTAGCCTTATCTCAAAGAAATGCTAAAAGAGTGCTAGCATATTCAACTATTGCAAACCTGGGACTAATTATCGCAAGCGCTGGAATAGGCACACCTCTGGCCGTAGCTGCTGCGATTATGCTTATCCTGTTCCACGCTATATCAAAGGCTCTCCTCTTCCTGTGCACAGGTGAAATTGAGCACACTATAGGAAGTAGAGATATCGAGGACATGTCAGGATTAATAAACAAGGCTCCTCTTCTCACCACTCTTGCAGCTCTTGGAATGGTTTCCATGCTCTTGCCTCCTTTCGGGGTATTGCTCACAAAGTGGGTGTCAATGGAAGCTGCTTCAAGCAACCCTGTTGTAATAGTGTTCCTTATCCTTGGAAGTGCACTCACTACAGTTTATTATGCTAAGTGGCTTGGAACAATTCTATCATCCAGCATGGACAAAAATGCAGTTCCGCATAAAAAACCGGAGACTTATTTCCCATTGTCCTTCCTTGGATTAGCCATTGTAGTTACAAGTATTTTTGTATTCTCAATATACAACTCCTTCATCGCCCCTCAGGTCGAAATTCTACTTAAAACTGCTCCTGGTATTACAGGAACGGCTGGACAATTTACCTCTGAAATAGGGGCATTTGCTTATGCAGCAATATTCGTAGTGCTTGCTCTGGCAGTTCTGATCTATCTTGCTACCAAAAACATGTTTACTCCCCGTACATCCAGCTATTACATGTGTGGGGAAAACAACCTTGAAAAGGATAGGTTAATGTTCAGAAATGGACTTTGCAGTTACGAAAAAAGCAGCGTTTCCAACATCTATCTCCAGAATACTTTTGGAGAAAGTAAACTTACAATACTCGGATACGCAATATCCATAATTCTTATTGTAATTGCATTAGCAGGGGGAGTAGGATTATGAATACGAACGACATTCTATTAGCTGTTCTTGTTTTAATTGGTGCTCCTATTATCGGCTGTATAGCTTCAGGAATTGACCGAAAAATTACTGCAAGATTGCAGGGTAGAGTAGGCCCTCCTCTTTTGCAGCCATACTACGACGTTAAGAAACTCCTTAGCAAAGACAACATGGTTGTAAATCCATCGCAAAACTTTTACGTAGTAGTGTACCTCGTCTTTATAGTTCTGAGTCTCTTAATGTTAGTTTTCAAACAAGACTTCTTGATGATAATATTCGTCTACACAGTAGCTTCGTTAGCTTTAATTGTAGGAGGAATGAGCACCGGTTCTCCGTACGCTAGAGTGGGAAGTTCAAGGGAAATAATGGCTATACTGTCCTATGAGCCAGTTTTGATTTTATATGCTCTTGCAATCTATTTGCTTACCGGTACTTTCAAATTAACTGCGGTGTTAGATGCATCATCCCCTCTGCTAGTGTATACACCTCTCATATTCATAGCAATGATAGTTGTTCTGAATATCAAACTGAAAAAATCACCCTTTGACTATTCAACCTCTCACCATGGTCACCAGGAGCTGGTTAAAGGTATGACGACCGAATATGGAGGGCCAGGGTTTGCCACTATTGAGATTGCACACTTCTATGAATACGTGTTTTTAACAGGACTCATATTCTTATTCTGGGCATCAAACCCAATAATAGGTGTGCTTTTAGGTATCATTGCTTACTTGCTTATAATTGTCATAGACAATATTACCGCAAGAGTATACTGGCAGTGGATGCTCAAACTGAGTTGGTCAGTCCTGCTAATTATTTCGATCGTGAACATAGCATTCCTGTACGTTAGCGGAGTCCAATTAGCTTAAAAGAGGGACACTTATGAGTTTGGCAAAATCCCCATGGATTATACATGTAAACGTGAACAGTTGCAATGGCTGTGATATTGAAGTAGTGGCCTGTCTTACTCCTCTATATGATGCTGAAAGATTCGGTGTTTTGAACATCGGTACTCCAAAGCAAGCTGATATAATGGTAGTTACAGGCTCAGTGAATTATAAAAATGTAAATGTACTTAAAAATCTCTATAACCAGATTCCAGATCCAAAAGTTGTCTTAGCTGTAGGCGCCTGTGCATCTACAGGTGGGATCTTCCATAACTGCTATAATGTAATAGGCGGAGTGGATCAGGTTATACCTGTAGATGCATACGTTCCCGGATGCTGCCCAAGGCCGGAAGCCATACTTGACGGTGTAGTAGCAGCACTTTCAATACTCGAAGAGAAGAAGAAAGGGAATATCAAAGGAAAAGAAGTCAAACTGAAAGGAAGCGAGGTGCCATCGAATGCTTGATAATACCATAGAAGCCACAGAAATTAAAAGCAGTGGAGAGCTGCTAAAAGCTGTTGAGGGTTTAAAAAGTGATGGTTATCGATATTCTACGATGATATGCCTGAAAGCTAACGAAGGTCACGATTTGATATATATCTTTGAGAAAGATAATAAATTAAAAAATCTAAGATACTTTGTGAAACCAGGTGAGAAACCCAAGAGTGTATCAGGAATCTATCTATGTGCACTTTTGATCGAAAATGAGTACCAGGATCTCTTCGGATTGACTTTCGAAGGTTTAGCAATAGACTACAAGGGCCATCTTTACCTGACACCAAACAGTCCAAAAGCTCCATTGGCCTAAAGCAATTTGAGAGGAGAATCACATGACAACCGTAATACCGTTTGGTCCTCAACATCCCGTTTTACCCGAACCAGTATCGTTAAAACTTGAAATTGATAACGATGTTGTTGTTGGAGTACTTCCCTCACTCGGCTACGTTCATAGAGGGCTTGAGAAATTCATAGATACAAAGGACTATAACCAAACTACCTATATTTGTGAGAGAATATGTGGAATATGCAGTGCCCTTCATGGTATAACTTATACAAGAGCAGTTGAAAAGTTATTCGATGTCGAAATCCCTGAAAGAGCACAGTATATAAGAGTTATAGTTGGTGAACTCAACAGAGTTCATAGTCACCTCCTTTGGCTGGGCTTGTTTGCCGATGGTTTTGGATTTGAAAGTCTCTTTTATGAATGCTGGAAGTACAGAGAGGCAGTATTAGATGTACTGGAGAGAATCACTGGAAACAGAGTTATACATTCAATATCCAAAGTTGGAGGAGTTTCCAGAGACTTAACTAAAGAACAAATTGATATGACTCTGAAAATGCTCGATGCAGTGGAATCCCAGGTCAAAGACATTGAAAAAGTGTTCGTAAATAATTACACCGTTAAGCAGAGACTTGTAGGGTTAGCTACAATGTCAAAACAACTCGCATACGAGGCTGGAACAGCTGGTCCTACACTCAGAGGAAGTGGAAATGCTGTTGACGTCAGAGAGACAGCAGACTGGGATATCTATAAAGATCTCGGTTTTAAGCCAGTCGTTGAAAAAGACGGAGATTGTTACGCCCGGACTAAAGTAAGAATTACTGAGCTATACGAGTCTATTAAATTGATAAGGAATGCGATCTCCAAGCTGCCTAATGGTGAGGTTGCGATACCCATAAAGGGCTTCCCTACCGGCGAAGCAATTATGAGAACAGAGCAACCCAGAGGTGAAGTTGTATATTATGTGAAAGGTAATGGTACTAAAAATCTTGAAAGGCTTAAAATAAGGACACCTACCTTTGCAAACATACCTTCACTGCTACTTATGTTGCCCGGCGTTAAACTCGCTGATGTACCTATAGTTGTACTTACTATAGATCCATGCATTAGTTGTACTGAGAGATAAAATGGGTGATCACAATGGGTATGTTAAACCTTGTTCTAACAAACATTTCTCGTAAACCTCCTACCAGACTTTACCCCTTCGAGATAAGGGAACCTTTTAAGGAGTTCAAAGGAAGAATTGTTTTCAATCCTGAAAACTGTATTCTCTGCGGGCTATGTCAAAAGAAATGCCCACCTGATGCAATAACAGTTACTAAGGCCGATAAAACATGGGAACTCAATGTATTTAGATGCATTATGTGCACTGAATGCGTTAATGGATGCCCAAAAGATTGTATATCAATCTCTAACGAAAGAGCAAAGACTGGTGCTAAGGAATTTATTAAGGTAGCGGTTCCAATAGTGGACAAGCCAAAAGCTCCAAAAGCAGAAACTCCAAAAGCAGCGTCTTCAAAATGAGAACTTAATTTTTAAATTACTTCTTTTTTGATACTGCTTTTTTATTTTTTTCAAATTTTATGCCTGAAAAACAATACTGAATGTTCTCCGGTCTAAATTTGGCAGTTA
>DAQQ01000071.1:0-6205 GCA_002508465.1 Methanosarcina sp. UBA7
TCAAATTACAATAGATAAGACTGTAATAAATCGGATTGCAATAGATCGGATTACAATAGAGAAAAATCACGACAAACAGGATTATAAGAAATTATTTTAATAATAAGTTTATTTAAACAATAAATTTATTTTAATGATAAATTATTTTATGAAAGTCTAGATCAAGAGAAATTACGCTATAGCAAATTGGACTAGAGCAAGCCAGACTGGTAAAGAACTTATTTTCGTTTCATTTTCTTTTCAGGTGAATCTATTGAAAACACAACTTAAAGGAGACCGGATCCTTGCCGGAAAGGAAGCGGTAGCCGAGCTTTATAAAAATGGTTACTTCGGGCGCCCTAAAGGGGACGGGCTTGAGCTCTCACTTGTAGAAGCTGCTTTTCTCCTGTCCAGAGGAAAACTCGAAATTGAACTCGAAGGCACATTGCTTGATTTCAAAGCCTTTTTCGAACAGGCTTCTTTGAGGCAGCCGAATTTTGAGCTGAAATATATAGTTTATAAGGACCTTAAAGAGAGGGGGTATTATGTCCAGCCGTCAGCTACGGATTTCAGAGTTTATCCCAGAGGCAGCCACCCTGGTAAAAGTGCAGCAAAAATTTTTGTGCACGTCCAGTCTGAGAGGCAACTCCTTCCTGTAAAACTCCTTCAGGACTCGGTTGCCTCGGCAGAGAACGTACACAAGCAATTTATCCTTGCTGTGGTGGATGAAGAGAGTGACCTTACCTTCTATGAAGTTAAAACTGCAGTTCCTAAAGGAGAAATGCCTGAACCGTATCCTGCTGTCAAAAGCGATTCCACTTTCCTGGAGGACAGGGTAATAGCCTGGGATGCTCAGGCTTCGGAAACTCTCTATAAAAGGGGCTTTTACGGGAAAATGCTGGACTCCGAACGGCTGCAGCTTTCCCTTGTTGAATCCCTTTACCTCTTTTCCGGAGGTGTGATAACAGTTCGGGACAGGAAAGGTAAAGTGTTTTCGTTTGACGAGTTTATTGAGAAAGCTTCGGAGATTGAGAGCTCCTTCATGAGAAAATACAGTGTATATAAAAATCTCAGGGATTTAGGAAATGTAGTCAAAACCGGTTTTAAATTCGGAACGAATTTCAGGGTATACAGAAAGGTCGAGTCAATAGAGAGAATTTCCCATTCGGAATATCTTGTAAATGCTATTCCTGAGGTTTTTGAGTTCAGGCTTTCGGTTATGTCAGGAGCTGTCAGGCTTGCAAACAGCGTTAGGAAAACAATGCTTTTTGCAGTTGAGAAAGGGGAGGAAATCGAATATCTTGACATCAGCCGGACGAAAATGTGAGATTCTTGTCAAGGGTGAAGTATATGTGGGATATTATCGCAGTAGACATCTCTGGCAGGCACAGGATTAAAGGAGGTTACTATATGGTATGTGCGGCAGCAGCGCTTACGGTTTCGGCTAGCCATATTGAAAAAGTCAAGCAGATAAAAATCCTTCCCCTCTGGCAAAAAAGAGCTCCCAGCCTGCTGGACGTCGTACAGCTAATCGAAGACACGGCTGACCAACTTTCCTTTGAGGGTACGATTGTGGCAGAAAAGGGAGACATGTATAATAAACCCAAATGGGTGACCGAAAGTATGTTTTCCAGGGCTTTTAAGTATCAGGAATCAATTGCCGAGAGACGATCGATCGAACTCGTGCACCATATTTCCCTGAGTGCCCGTAATTTACTGATAAAAGAACTTGAAATCGAGGCGTAAAAATTTCAGCTGAACAAAAATCCAGTAAAGGATCCGATAACGGAAATAGAGTAATTCTCGTTAAAAGAACAATTCCCAATTCCGACCCTGAACGTGAAGAATATCTCTTTCAGGAGTTCAGAGAACTTGCAAAGGCTGCAGGTTACCTGCCAGTTGGTGAGCTTAAGCAAACCAGGTATCCGGATTCGAAATACCAGCTAGGTAGAGGGAAAATCGAGGAACTTGCCGAACTTGTCAGGAGTACGAGTGCAGAGAAAGCAGTTTTCTATAACAGGCTCTCTACAACCCAGCTCTTCAATATCTCGGAAATCTGCGGATGCCCGATTATCGATAAGTTCCAGCTCATTCTTGAGATCTTTGCAAAAAGAGCAACCACCCACCGCTCAAAACTTCAGGTCGAACTGGCAAGATTGAGATACGAAGTGCCCAGGGCAAGAGCTGTCGTTTCTCTCCTTAAAAAGGAGGAGAGGGCAGGTTTCATGGGGCTTGGAGACTACGAGGACTCTTATGAACAGGACCTGAAAAAGAGGATAACAAGGATTCAGAATGAACTCGAATCTGCAGAAAAAGACGATGAGTCCCTGAGAGCTTTAAGGCACAGAAAAGGCTTTTCCTTAGTTTCCCTTGCAGGATATACAAACGCCGGAAAAAGTACTCTTTTCAACGCAATTGTGAATGAAAGCGTTGAGGCAAAGAACATGCTTTTTACAACGCTTGTGCCCATGACCCGAGCTCTGGACCTGGGAGGACGAAAAGCTCTTTTAACCGATACCGTGGGGTTTATAGAGGATCTTCCTCACTGGTTAGTTGATGCCTTTAAGTCCACCCTTGATGAGATTTTTCTTTCGGACCTTATACTCCTTGTAGTGGACGCAAGCGAAAAACCCGAAACAATCCTTCAGAAACTTTCAACATCTCACGACACTCTCTGGGACCGAATACAGGGAGTTCCCATTATTACCGTACTTAATAAAGCCGATCTGGTTGATGAATCCGAATTTGATGCCATTATGGAACATATAGGGTATATGGCTCCGAACCCGGTCTTTGTCTCTGCAAAAAAAGGCACCGGGATGGATGCTCTAAAAGCCGAGATAATGAAACACCTGCCTCCCTGGTGTTTTTGCTCTTTTTCTCTTCCGAATTCGGAAAAAGGGATGTCAATACTCTCCTGGCTGTATGAAGAAGGAATCGTGCACAGAGTTGAATTTGGACAGCAGATTCTTGTAGATTATGAAGCCAGAACAGAGATAATTAACCGTGCGCATACTCTTCTTGAACCTCAGGAAGCTCAAAGAAGTGAATGATCCTGGTTAGATGTTCCTAAAAAGCCTGAGTTTCTTTTTAATCCAAACTTTTTTTAAAAAAGTTTGATCAAAAAGCAGGTCTTTTAGAAATATCGGACTCCAAATTTTTTCAAAAATTTGGATAAAATCTGTCTAATATTTTTGTTTCGAAATGTATACATTTCCTTACTTTTCTGAATAATATAAAGCTTTTTTAATATTAAGAAAACTATCGGAATATTGACAAAGTGTTTTCCAATATCGGTTTCTAAGAGAGTTTTTCGTATAGTCTGAATACTGTTCGCATATATACGAAAGGTACTTATATCCACGAGTTGTTTGTACGTATGCGAACGGGTATCTACTGAAACCATCAGACCCTCCTAATATCTTAAACTACACCCCTAAAACCAGATTTTTGCTATGTTTCTGCCCGTTCGCAGTTCCTTTTGAATTTCATTTTATTTTTAAGATATTTTTGTTCGTCTATAAGCGAATTTTTTTGTAGATTATAATAAACTCGGTTACCGATAGATTCTTGCCTCAAAATTCATCTGATAGACTCCTGCTTCAAAATTTACATGATAGACTCCTGCTTCAAAATTTATATAAATCCATTTCTCATTCTTCTGTTAGCATGAAATTCGATCTGCACGTACATTCCGAGCATTCAAAAGATAGCAACTCAAGCCATGACGATATTCTTGAAGTTGCAAGTAAAAAAGGACTTGGCGGATTTGCTATCTGTGACCACGACACTGTGGAAGGCGGACTTGCCTGTCAAAAAAGAGCCCTGGAACTTGGCCTTGAGCTTACGGTTATTCCAGGCGTGGAGGTTAGTTCTTCGAAGGGGCATATCCTTGTTCTCGGAATCAACCAGAATATCGAGCCTCTTCTAAGTCCGGAAGAAACGATAAAGAGAGCCAGAAAACTCGGAGGCACGGTTATTATTCCTCACCCCTTCAAGCGCAGTTCTCATGGGATAGGAAGCTTCGAAGGGCTTGATATTGATGCCGCTGAGATTTTCAATTCCCGATGCCTTTTTAATAGAGCCAACCGAAAAGCTGCAGCCGAGGCAAAAAGACTTGGAATCCCTGGCGTTGCAGGAAGCGATTCTCATATTCCCGAAATGGTGGGCCAGGCATACACCGAAATCGACGCGCCTGAAAATACCCTTGAAGCCGTACTGGAAGCTATCAGGGAAGGAAAAGTTTCTCCTGCAGGAAAAAACACGCCCACGTCTATTATTCTTAAACAAATGTCAGGTAGCGCCATGAGAAAAATCAAGAAAAAATTATTTCGTAAAGCCTGAGTGACTCAAAAAACTTGGTATGCTATGAAGTCTTAGCAGGACTGCAATTTTACTTACAATTGCTTATTTTTTTAGTGTCGTACTTTTCTATGATTAGCAAGCATAAGGAAAATTTCTTCTATTCTTCTTATATATTTCCCAGATATATGCATATAAGTTAAGCAGCAATCAAAGTTTAGGTTTATTAATTGCAAGATAAGACTAATCTAACCGAAGTAGCTGAAAATTGCTGTGAAACGCCATATTCAAAGGTTTAAAACGTCAAGTAGTATAGTAGATATACAAAATCCAGATTAAACAAAGAGTAGGGGGTAAAGAATGGGAAAACAAATATCTGAAAGAATAAGAAAGACACTGAACATTCTCCTGTTAGTCCTTTTTGCAACTTCTCTAGTAAGTACGTCCGTAAGCGCATCTGCATCTGTAAAATATATAGAAAATAGCAGTGACAGCTATACTCGTGGCTACTGTGAAGGATATTTAAAAGGATACAACATGGGATTTACAGATGGCATAACCGGTAGAAGCTCGCTCATGTTCCCCATGATCTACTACGGGCCGGATTCCGGATACGATGGCGGATACTTTAACGGGATTAGGGACGGGTACGGTGCCGGATTAAATATTGGAAAGAAATTATGCGGTATTTGATCCGACAAGTATCAGTGTGATTTTCCGGCGAAACAATTCTAACGGTTATAAAGCAACGGTTATAAAGCCTGCTGACATTCATACCGAACAAAAAAGAGTAAAACTCAAAAATGGAGTTTAAAAGAATTACTAACGTTAGAATTCCTGTTCAATAATTTGAAAACATGACCGGATTTTAGAGCGTCTGTAATTTACTTACAATTGTCTATCTCTGATCAACGAGGCTAAAGGGCTGTTTTGCCGGATTTGTCAATGATCCGCACGCCCTTTAACCTCGATTTGTTCTCTTTTTTCAATTTAAGGTTTTGCAATTCATTGAATTGAACTAATTAGCTCATAGAAATATTTCGATTCGTGAGTATGATAAAAATTGTACCATGAATCTAACGTTTCCAGCGAGAATACGTCCAGTTTCTTCAACACATGAACAGTAAATTCCAGCGAAGCTGTTCCGGAAGCAGTAATCAGATTTTCGTCAGTTACAGCCGGTTCTTGTTTATAATACATTTCCCCTTCATAATTCGGACATGTCATTTTAAGGAATCCAGGACCATTACTGGTGTGCCATCTATTGTTCAGCATCCCTTTTTCAGCAAGTCCCATTGTAGCGCCGCAAATTGCCCCAACAATTACGCCTTTCTGCAAACACTCTTCAGCCTTTTTTAGAATAGGGTCGTGAATTGCTTCTGTCCATGTATTTCCTCCAGGGAGGATCAGAGCTGCCGCATCTTCAATGATAAATTCTTCATGTCCGATATCAGGTATTATTTTTAGACCGCCCATTGTAATTACAGGAGTATTATCTATGCCAACTGTAACTATTTTTAAAGGTTGAGCCTCTTTTCTATAGAATCTTCCCGAGTTTACTTCAGCGCTTAAATAACCAACTTCCCAGTCAGCCATTGTGTCAAATACGTAAAGATATACTGTGCTTTTCATACGCGGTCCCACTGTTAAAATATCAAAATCATCTGTTTTATCCTTAGTCTTTACATAAGTAAAAAATTATAAAAATGATTGTACTGAACTGCGGGTTTCTACAAAACCCTGAAAGTTAAATTTCATTATAATGGGCAATGCTTCTATTAACCTTACCATCTTCTCCAAAAAACAAAATTTCTGCAGCACGTTTTCCGAAAACAGCCTTATAATAAATTACCAGGCTATTGACACTTACAAACACATCAAGCAGCTCAAACCGAAGATCGGGGACTTTTTCAAGTGCTTTTTC